>JAHEIV010000415.1 GCA_024639205.1 Deltaproteobacteria bacterium
GCTTCCAGACGCCCGGTTTGGGCAGGATGTGCTGTCCGCCCACGGTCAGCCAGGAAAGATCGGATTTGATATCCCTCAGCTTGCCGTCTTCGGGTGGCCGCGAGTGGCTGGTATAGGCGTAGGTCGCCTGAAAGATGCAGATCAGGTTTTTGCCCTTTTGAGCGATGGCATAGTTCTTCTTAAAGGCCCGGGGTGTAATGTTGTTTTCTTTTGTTATCTGCTCGACTTCCTGGGGGGTAAACGGCATCAAAATCGCCTTGGACGTGCCTCTTTCGGAAATCCGAATCAGTGCCCGGCTTTCGCTGCTGCCGGCATAAATGGTCGAAATGCAGGGAATTCGTTTCAGGTACTGGGCCGCGACAATGGCGGCGGTGCGGCGGCCGCCGGCCATCAAGGGCAGACCGTAGTACTCGAAAAACTTTTTCTGGATATCGTCAGCGTACTTATCGCCTTTCTCGTAAATCTCCTTCGATATATACCGCAAATGGCGAGCCAAATCCTCCGATGCCTCGGCGATAGGCCAGTCGATCCGGACATGAAAATGGGTCAGGCCGTAACGGTTTTTCGCCTTCATCGTCGAGTCTCGCTGGATGAGCAAAGCGTAGTCTACCGGAAGCAGCATTTTGATGAAGTCAAAGAAGTGTGCCGATTCCAGGTATTTGTGCTGGCGGTCAATCCGGTTTACCAGCGGCAGGGTTTTGGATCTGGTGAGGTTGGCTTTGATCACCCGGGTGTCGTCGAAAAACCGGATATATTTTTTGTGTTCGCTCGAAAGGGTCTCTTCGAGGAATATTACCAGAAAGGTGTTCTGGCAAACATACTCGACGTCCGGAATGCGCGCCCGGGGTTTGAGCTCTCTTTTTTCCACGAAGGGAAAGTTGATTTTTGTTTCGCAGAACCGATCGTAAGAGTCGATCAGAGCATAGTTCATCAGAAACTGGTCCAGTTCATCCCGCAGCAACTCGTAATAAGAACGCCGGATCCGGTCAACGTTGCTCAGCTCCTCCCTGACACGCCAGAATGCCAACTGCTTCCTCCGCTGTGATCGATGTGGTTTATTTCAATCGCTAAAACCGTCAAAAGTATTTATATTCATAGCATATATTGACCTGATACGAAAGAGCTTTCTACTGCGGCCGGCTGCCGATCCGCTCCATTTATTCGGGTTTTTTACCCCCTTTTTTTTTCCGATAAAGGCTTTTTCGGCGCGACCATCTTTCCAGAAACCCGATGGCGCCGGCGGCATAGGCCCGGTCCACTTTTTCCTCGTGCACGATCAGCCCATCTGCTGAAGACACAGCGGTGCGCAGACATTCGGTTTTGTAAAGACAGGGCATGCACGATTCCGGTGTGTGGCGGAGTCCGTCTTCCGCCAGGGGAAAAACGTTCTCCAGCTTGCCGAAACAATAGGGAACTTCCTTTTTGCGGTTCATCGCCCGAGCCCCGGGGTGTTTAATCGATCGAATTCGCGGTTCATGTGCGCCACGTGTCCATTGTCGGCAAAACTGAAATAACGGTTGTTGCCGATCACAAGATGCTCGTGCATGGCAATGCCCACTGTCCGGCAGGCAAACAGCAACTGGCGGGTGACCGCCACGTCTTCCCGGGATGGTGCGGGGTCCCCGGACGGGTGGTTGTGCGCAAATATAACGGCGGCGGCCTGGTGTTTAAGGGCTGCCCGCACCACCTCCCGAGGATAAACCGAACTGGCCGTCAGGGTTCCTTTGAACAGCGTTTCGACGGCGATCAGCCGGTTTTTGGCGTCCAGAAAAATGACGTTGAATCGCTCGCGCTGTTTGTCGCGCATGGTGTGGTAGAGATATTCGAACAGCTGCTTTGAATTGCCCAGCGCCGTTGTTCTCTCCAGTCTGCGGGAAAGGTACCGATCCGCAGCGGCCTTTACCAGTTTAATGCCGATGAGATTCTTGGGCCCGATGCCGTCCACTTCCTGCAGCTCTTCTGTGGAAGCCTCCATAACACCGGGGAAGGTCCGGAAACGTTTCAAGGCGGATTTGGCCGCTTGCTTGCAATCCCTGCGCGGCGTGGCGAAGGTCAACAGCAATTCGATCACTTCGTAGTCGTGGAAGCCGTCGAGACCGGATCGCAGAAATTTATCCCGCAGTCGGATCCGATGTCCTTCCCCTTTGTGGCGCTTTTCGTTCACACGAAATCCTCCCCGAACGGCTACTGTCTTCTTAAACCGCTATTTTGTCTTCCCATCAGCCAGGCGCGATAACAGAATCCGCCGGTCATCTCCCCTTTTGAAATCGAAAATACGGATGTGTGGGAGGACCGGCACGCAAAACGATCAACCGGCACCTGGCGGAGAATCCGACGATGGAACATTGACAATCGTTACCGATCGTCCAGCTCGTGCTTGAGTTCGCGGGTCATCAGGCGCTGCACGGCTTTCAGCGGGGGTAAATCTTCATAGAGGATCCGGTAGATATCCTCGCAGATCGGCATTTCCACCCCAATGCGGCGGGACAGGTTGTAAACCGATTCGGCTGTTTTGACACCCTCGGCCACCATCCGCATTTGCGACAATACATCCGCCAGTTTGGCTCCCTGCCCGATTTGGTGGCCCAGTGTGTGGTTGCGGCTGAGTGTGCCGGTGCAGGTTAGGATCAGATCTCCGACTCCGGCCAAACCAGTAAAGGTGCGCGGGTTGGCGCCCATCGCCAGGCCCAGCCGACGAATTTCGGTTTGTCCCCTGGTAATCAAAGCGGCCCTTGTATTGAGCCCCATGCCGAGGCCGTCGATAATACCGGCCGCAATGGCGATCACATTTTTCACGGATCCGCCGAGTTCTACTCCCATCACATCGTCATGGGTATAGACCCTGAAACGCTCGGTTGCAAAAACCTGCTGGACACTTTCGGCCACGGAAAGCTCCCGCGAGGCAGCAGTCACGGCCGTTGGAAGCTGCTGTGCGACCTCCCTGGCAAAGCTTGGCCCGGAAAGAACGGCTAATCGGGATTCGGGTACATGGGGAAGCGTTTCGTTGAGGACACCGGTCATGGTCAAATGGGTCTTGTTTTCGATCCCCTTGGAAGCCGATACGATAATCATATCTTTGGTTACTAACTCGGCCATGCGCCCGGACGTCTCCCGCATGACGTGGGAGGGCACCACTACTAAAAGGAGCTGTTTTTCGGCCACCACGGCTGCAAGGTCGTTCGTGGGTTTCAGGTTCGGCGACAGGGTGATATCCGGAAGAAAAACCCGGTTCTGCCTCTGCTGCAGAATCTGATCGCGCACCTCTTCTTCGAATACCCACAGGTCGATCGGATATCCCTTTTCGGCCAGCAGGTTGGCAAGGGTGGTACCCCAGCTGCCGGCGCCGATAACCCCGATTCTCCAATCCCCCACGTTCTTGCCGATGGATTCGTGCATTTATCCGTCTCCAACAGACTCGCCTGTTTCCTGACTATGTCGG
>JAHEIV010000036.1 GCA_024639205.1 Deltaproteobacteria bacterium
TGCGGTTGGGAGTCGACGGGTGCGTGTCGAAGAATCCGGGCACCCTTTTCTCGCCTGTCTGCAGCTCGGCGTAATTTTCGATTCGATCCAGTATCGGCGCCAGCGCCTGGGGGTTGTATCCTGCGCCGGCTGAGATGACTTGACCCTGCCGATCGGCCTCGAATTCGTCCTGCCGGCTGTGCGAGGCCAGGTATGCCCCGCCCACCAGGTACACCGGCATGTTGATCAAGTTTCCCAGGTCCTGGCTGATCACGCCGCCGACAATCGCTCCGGGAACGCTCAGCAGGGTGGGTAAAAGCGCTTTACGCTGCTGCTTGGCGCTGTGACGACTGCTGACGTGAATGACTTCATGTCCGAGGACGTTGGCCAACTCGTCCTCCTGTTCGGTCAGTGCCAGCAGCCCCCGGGAAACAAAAATCCAACCCCCGGGAAGAGCAAACGCATTGGGTTCAAACTGATCGACGATCTGAAAGTTGTATTCGAATCGCAGATCCGGATTGGCGGCCACGATGCGTTTGCCGACCCGCTGCAGATATTCCGTCATGACGGGGTCGCTTGCGATACCCATCTCCGCCGCGACCATCTTAGCGGTTTCGCGTCCCTGCTGCACGTCTTTTTCCACCGGCTGCAGGAAAACTTCACTGCCGCCGGTCGCACAGGCCTGCAGCACCAGCATCAAGACCCCGAGGGTCAGGGCGCGTAGGATCGGTCGTCGATCGGTGATGGGTTTCATAAAGGCTTCCGGTCTTATTGGGGTTCAGATGGTTGCAGCAGCTCTTGAAATTCCGGCATCAGGTTTTTGATCTGCCACTCCGGCAGAAAAAACGGATATGCGCTCTGGGAGGAGATGGCCGGATGTGTGTCGGCACCTTCGCCCATTTTGTTGAAAATGGCAAGATCGTAGTCCCGTGAACCCTTGACCCGGATTTGATAAATCGGTGCAGACAAATCCTCTTTTCTGCGATCGGCCACATACGAATCGCAGCTCAGCTGGGAAAGAGCGGACAGCAGCGAATCGAGACGGGCCTGGTTGGCCTTCCTCCCATCGGCGCTCTGCCAGATCATCTCGGCCTTGACAGGGGCGCCGGCCGCCTCATCCGTGGGCTGCGCATCGCTTTGCTCCAGCGCTGTTGCCTTGCGCTCCAGCAGCAACGATTCAGCTCCCTTGTTCAGTTGGACCTGTTGGATCTCGCTGATGGGAAACGACAACACCTGCTTGTCGCGCAAATCGGCTACCGGCTGGTCGAATTTGCTGCGAAAGTTGTCCCTGGCGTTGTACACGTTGGGGTTTCCGGCAATCCGAACGAACGTGTGGCGTAACGAAGGGGCTGTCTTTCCGATCTCAAACTCCCGCTGCAAGGCGTCGCCGACCCATGTCTGGACCAGGATTTTCTTATCGTCCGTAAGCTCGTATCGGGCAATGTCGCCGGAGGTGGATATTAATTCGGTGAGCGTGAGCCCTTCGATCGTGTCGATCATCTGCTGCACCTTGGTGCCGTCAGCCGGATACTTCTCGCTGCCCACGGTCCACTTTTGATCGGCCCGATTCAGCACAAGCTTCACCTGGGGCCCGACAATTTCGATGCGGGTGATCTCGCTTCCGGATACCGCAGGCAGCTTGGGCAGATCGTACAGTGCGCGATCCTGTTTGCGGGCGACCAGGTAGATGGACAAGCCGATAATAATGGCCGCAAGGATCAAAATCTCTTTTTTCAGCTTCATGGCCGACTCTTTTCCGTTCGTTGGGTTCTTCTGGGTTCAGACCGGGCTCTCGTCTTGAACCCGGGAGCTGCCGGTCGTTTACTTTTGAAACATCTCCTGGATGCGTCTTTTCCGTGAAGCTCTTCGAAACCAGGTGATGATCCCAAATCCGACCACCAGCACCGGCAGGCCGACGATGTTGAATGCTTTTACGAATGTCCGTGTGCCGGGCCCGGTTTCATCCAGAGGGTTGAACCGTTGTTTTTTCGCTCGCATCGTGGCGATATCGCTGCGGTTGTTCAGCGCATCCAGCACGTTCATGATAAAAACGGCATTTTCGCTTCGACCCTGGGGATCGATGATATTGTCACCGATCATGTCAGAGGAGCCGATCAAAAAGATTTTGCCCGGCCTGCCGCGGGCGATAAAGCCGCCCTGGCTTTCAACCTCGGCAGAGGGCGCCTTTTCCGTTTGATCGCTTTCGGTGGTCTTTTCTGTATCGGTTTTGCCTTCGGCGCTGTCTTCGTCTGACGTTTTTTCCGGGATCGGTTTGCCTTCAAAATAGCTCGGAAACTCACCCTCCATCAGGTATGCCAGCGCAAAGCTCTGCAATTTCTTGTCCGATTGGGGCGGGAAAATGAGTTCCGGATTCAAATTGATAGGCTGGCGCATTTCCCAGGAATTTTCCGAAGATGAAAACAGGCGGTGGACGGCAAGCTCGTTCTTTCGATAACGGTCCTCGATGGCATCCACCGGTGCAACTTTGACGGCGATCAGGCGCTTGATATTTCTCATAAAATCGAGATCCTGATTGATCATGCGGTGCTGAATCAGGGGGGCAAAATAGATCGGTCGGTCGCCGCCTCCCATTTGATCCGGCAGCTCTTGCCGGTAGCTCTCCTTGTCCATGACATAGGCGGGTTGGATCCGCAGGCCGTAGTGTTCAAGCAGTTTTTCGAGTCCCGTCTGCAGGGGCACATACTGGGGTCCCCGGGGCATCCCAAGGCCCTGGGGGCCGGAGGGGAAGATTTCGTTGAAAGGGTCGACAAACAGCGCCAGGTTCCCGCCGCGCATCAGGTATTGGTCGATGACAAACAGCTCGTAGTCGGTGAATTTCTCCACGGGTCGCGCGATCACCAGGCAGTCGAGATCGGGGGGTATGCTGCCGTCCGCCACGGAGACGTTTCTGAGACTGTAGGAGCGGGAGACGATGCTGCGAAACGCCGTCAGGGCATTTTCCTGCTGGGGCGCTCCGGGCGGCATTGCC
This sequence comes from Deltaproteobacteria bacterium, assembly GCA_024639205.1. Taxonomy (GTDB): domain Bacteria; phylum Desulfobacterota; class Desulfobacteria; order Desulfobacterales; family SG8-13; genus SG8-13. Next base: position 2,969 of record JAHEIV010000036.1, read on the forward strand.
GGCGGCCGGTTGAGAGGCAGGGTGCCCTTGTCTGCGAGATATCCGATGTCTTCGTTGATGTCGAGCAAAGACTCGATGCTTCCCCCGATCAGATTTTCCAGCTCATCCGGCTCGACCATCTGATAGCGCGTGCCGATGATCGGCAGACGAACAACCGTCACCAGCGGAACCTGGGTGCTGCGCTTGCCGTGTTCGAGCACCAGCCCGATGGAGCCGGTTCCTGCCGGTATGTTTTCTTTTTCGATCTTCGGCCAGCGGAGGCTCAAAATGTTGTACTTTCCCGATTCGAGCTGCTGCAGGGCCTGCGAGTCGATGGAAGGATCCAGGTAGCGGAATTCGAGACGGTTGAAATATCGCGGATTGAGCTGCGTTACCACTTCTTCAATTTTTTGCGGCAGGCTCAGCAAGTCCTGCAAACCGATCTGGCCGGCCACCTGCTTTAGCGAGGAAGAAAGAATCAGTTTGATGTCGATCTTCCCCTGCAGGCGCATCAGAGCGCCGATTTTTCGGTTCAACCGCATAATGGAGGTGGTGAGCTCGTATTCCAACTGTTCGGTGGCGGTGATGGTCGGAATCCGTTCGATCAAATCACCGTAAAGAATCACCAGGCCCATATAGGCTTGCTGGAACTTGACCTGGTCTTCATCGATTACCTGAATCTGAATCGGATTGATGCCGTAGCTCCGGGCCAGTTCCTGGTTGGAGCGGGCCAGCGCCCCGACATCCCCTTCCTCGGCGCTGACATCGTAAAATCGATAGTTGAAAAAACGGTTGGCGTATATGGCATACTCTTCCAGCAGATCCCGCAGGTAGCGCTCCGTGTTGTTGTGCGGTGCGGGAAGATTTCTGGTGAAAAATACGTTGATGGTCAGCGGCTCTGTCAGGGTGCTCACCACCTGGCGGCTGGCGGTTGAAATCGAGTAGACGCGGTTTGCCGTTACATCAACCCGGAGAAACAGCGTGACCGCCGCAATGTTCACCAGCACGATTACAACCAGATAAATACCGAATTTGGCAATTTTTTGCGACCTGGCTTTATTCACCATAGTCGGAGGCTCCTTACTTTTTTTCTTCGATGACGAGGCGGGCTGCATACAGCCCGATGAAGCAAACACTCAGAAAATAGAGAATGTCGCGGGTGTCGATGACCCCTTTGGAGATATTCTGAAAATGTGGACTGGTTCCGATGTACGCCAGAATTCCCAGCAGGGCCTCGGGCAGGAAGAACAGCATGCGATCCATCAAGGTCAGAGTAAAACAGATCGCCATGCCGATGATAAAAGCGACGATCTGATTGCGGGTCAAAGACGATGCAAACAGACCAATGGCGGCATATGCCGCCGCCAGCAGAACCGCGCCGATATAGCCGCCCACCACCGGGCCCCAGTCAAGCTGTCCCAGCAAAGAGACCGTCAGGGGATAGGCCAGGGTGGGCACCAGCATGGCACCGGTGAATGCCACCGCAGCCAAAAATTTTCCCAGAACGACTTCCCCGGAGCGCACCGGCAGGGTGAGCAGGGTTTCGTATGAGCCAACGTTGAGCTCTTCTGAAAACAACCGCATGGTCACTGCCGGTATGACAAAGGCAAAGATCACCGGCAGCATGGAAAAAAAGTTTCGCAGGTTTGCCTGATCCAAAAGGAAAAAGGTGGTAAAAAAGAACCAGCCGGTTACCAGCAGAAAGATGGAAATCACGATATAGGCAACGGGAGAGATGAAATAGGAGCCGAATTCTTTGCGGAATATATACAGGACCTGTTGCATTTCAGTTCTCCTTGGTCAATCCGCGAAATATGGTTTCAAGGGTTTGGGTCTGCTGGTAAAATTCCAGCAGCACCCAATCGGTCTGTTTGATTCTGCGAAAGATCTCCTCGCGCGGATCTTGCCCGGAAGAGATGGTCAGCTGGGTTCGAACCTGATCGCCGCTCTCTTCGAGCTTGGCAATGCCGTTGACCCCCTCAACCGATGAGATCTGGTTCTCGATGTCTTCAAAGGGCGCATTGCGGACCGTCAGGTGGATCATATTGGTGCCGCCGGCCGACTCCTTGAGGGCACGAAGGTTCCCATCGGCCACAATTTTCCCCTGGTGGATGATGACCACCCGGTCGCAGGTGGCTTCCACCTCGCTGAGGATGTGGGTGGAAAGGATGACGGTTTTCTCCTTACCGATGTGCTTGATGATATCCCGTATTTCGATGATCTGGTTGGGATCCAGCCCCGAGGTCGGCTCGTCCAGGATCAGGATCTCCGGATCGCTCATCATGGCGTGCGCCAGTCCGACCCGTTGCTTGTAGCCTTTGGACAGTTCGCCGATCGGCTTGTGCATCACTTCCTCCAGACCGCACTGTCGGGCCAGTTCACGAATGCGGGAAAGACTGCGGTCGGGGGGCAGGCTGCGAATGCTCGCTATGTATTGCAGATAGTCGAACACGAGCATATCCGGGTACAGTGGTGCCGATTCCGGCAGGTAACCCAACATTTTCTTGATTTCCAGTGCCTGGTTTTCAACGGTGAAATCTTTCACCCGGATAGTGCCCGAAGTGGGTCGCAGAAAACCGGTCAGCATCCGCAAAGTCGTCGTCTTTCCGGCACCGTTGGGCCCCAGCAGCCCCACAATTTCACCCCTGTGAATGTCGAAGTGGATCTGATCCACCGCGCAGACCTGGTCGAAGTGCTTGGTCAGATTTTCAACGTGGATCATAACGATCTCCTCTGGTGGTCTTTCATTGGTGCGAAACCGATATCGAGATGGTTGCAGCCTGTCGTTTAAGAATCCTTTCCTATAAACAAATGGTATTTGCTTGTCAAGTTGCCCACCCGCCGGTAACGAACCACGGTGGCCGGTACCGGGTTGAGGCGATGGGCGGTCAGGCGACCAGTTCGAGAATCCTCCGGGACGTGTATTCCGCCAGGTCGGCCAGGCCGTCCAAGGGCATGAACCGCAAGGCATTACAGGAGAACAGACAGGTCGCCGAAGCCGGGAAGTCCTCATCTGACCGGTAAAAGATATAGCGTAAAGTAATTTTCGGCAGCGGACAGACCTGGAAGCTAAAATCGCCGCTGCTCAGTCCGGCCGCATCATCGCCGCTCATGGCTTTCAGGATGGCCCTGCGACCGGCTTCGATCTTCGATACATGCAGTACCAGAATGGATTCTGCGTGGTGGGAAAATGCACCGGCGTAGGGCTGACTGTCGGGCAGCTGTTTGAAAGCGGTAAACGGCTCCAGGACCGGCATGTCCGGTGCGCGATGCAACGCATACAGGGAAATGACAATTCCCCGGGGGCCGTCTGCCGTCTGTCCGTTCAATATAATCCCCCGCGGTGTCATCCGGCATGCGGCGCCAAACGCCTCGAACAGAAAATGATCCCCCTCTCTGGTGCAAGGCAGTTGTCGCTCCAGGTTCGAAATGGGATCGGCATACAGGCGATCCAGATTGTTTTGAATGATCGTGACGAAGTTGCTCATTTTGAATGAAACAGGATTTAACCATCATTGCCCGGAGTGTCAACAGCATTGGCAGGTCGGGTACAGGACCCGATTCCAAACGGGTCGGTAAGGCACCGGTGGCCGATCCGTGCAAAAACGAAGCGTGATCGTCAAAACGCAGCTTCGCAGGCTGGAGGGGATGTGGTATAGTTTCCGAAAGCGAGGAGACCGACTATGATATCTGTATTTTCTGGGGTGGAGGGCCTGGTGTTTGATTGTGACGGAACCTTGGCAGACACGATGCCGATTCACATCAAGGCCTGGTGTGACACCTTCTCCGATTACGGCATCCCGTGCCCGGAAGCGTTTCTGCAGACGGTCATGGGAACGCCTGCCGCCAAAATTATAGAACGTTTCAACCGGCTGCACGGCCATCATATCGACCCGGTTGCGTTTGCCGTGAAAAAAAACCGCAGGGCCGGCGAGAAGCTGCACCAGTCCCGGCCGATCGAACCGGTTGCAGCCATTGTGCGGCAGTACAGGGGCAGGCTGCCGATGGCCGTGGCCTCCGGCGGGACGCGCAGAAACGTGCTGGTGACGCTTGAATCGATCGGGCTTGGCGATTGCTTCTCGACCGTGTTGACTTCCGATGATGACGTTCGCCCGAAGCCCAACCCGGATATTTTCCTGGAAGCCGCCCGGCGCATGAACGTCCCTCCGGGGGTCTGCCAGGTGTTTGAAGATGGGGAAGCAGGGCTCGAGGCGGCCCGCAGGGCCGGGATGTTCGTCACCGACGTGCGGGGGTTTATTGGCTGATGTTGAAAAAGCCGGCCCGTCCGGCGGGTTCTGGTTTGATCCTGCGCAAACGCGGTGCAGGGCTCTATCGAGCGATCGGAGTTATCCCGTGGGGGGGGCGGTCAACAATCACCGGGAGAATTCGAAAAAGAAACAGGATGGCCGAATCGGTAAAAACCGGCCTTTGCAGGCCCTTCGCCCACTGCCGACAGGAGCTCCGTCATGCAGCTAAAAGTGATCAATCCCTATGACCAGAAGGTTTATGTAGAACTTCCTTTTGATACCCAGTCGCAAATTCAGGTGAAACTCCAAAAAGCGTGGCAAGCTTTTGAGAAGTGGCGCCGAACACCGCTTCAAGACCGTATCGCAACCATCCGGGCGGGACTGAACTACTTCGATGTGAACCGGGATATAATTGCCGAAGAGATCAGCTGCCAGATGGGCAAGCCCATCACCCAGTCCCACAATGAGTTCGCTGGATTTTTTGAACGGGCCCATTACATGCTGGAAATCGCGCCCCAGGCATTGGAATCCGATCTGCTGCCACCCTTGGAGGGCTTTTACCGCCGAATCGATCGCGAACCCCACGGTGTCGTGTTGGACATCGCCGCGTGGAACTATCCGCTCTTGATCGCCGTCAATGTGATCGTCCCCGCCCTGGCTGCCGGTAACAGTGTGCTGATCAAACACAGCGCCAGGACCCCGCTGTGCGGTGTTCACTTTGAAAAGGCATTCGGCGGTCTGGTTCCCGGTCTGGTGCAAAACCTGGTCCTCAGCCACAAACAGACCCTGGAGATGATTCGGATCCAGAAGCTGGGCCATGTGGTGTTCACCGGCTCGGTGCCGGGAGGCAGGGAGATCTACCGGGCCGTGGCTGAGCGTTTTATGGCCGTGGGCCTGGAGCTGGGTGGAAAGGACCCCGCCTACGTGGCGGAGGATGCGGATTTGGCATTTGCGATTCCCAATATCGTCGACGGCGGGTGCTACAATGCCGGACAGTCCTGCTGCGCCATTGAACGCGTGTACGTGCACCGCAAGCACTATGAGGCTTTTATCGATCAAGCTCGTCAGGTGATGTCCGCATACCGGCTCGGCGACCCGTTGGATCAGGCTGTCACCATGGGGCCGCTGGCCACTTCCGCGACGATCCAACTGCTGGATGCGCAGATAAGCGCTGCGGAAAAGGGGGGGGCTCGCGTGGCTCTGGGCGGTAAGCGGATGGATCAAGCCACGGGCAACTTCTATCTGCCCACCTTGCTGGCGGATGTTTCCAGCGATGCCGAAATCATGCAGGAGGAAAGTTTCGGACCCGTTCTGCCCGTATGCCCCGTGGATAATGATGCACAGGCCCTGAAGATGATGAACGCTTCCCGCTACGGACTGACCGCATCGGTGTGGACCTCCGATCGGCAGAGGGCAGAGTGGTTTGCCGGCCGGCTAAACGCCGGCACCGTGTATCAGAATCGTTGCGATTACCTGGACCCGGCACTGCCCTGGACCGGTGTCGGTGACAGCGGATTCGGTGTGAGCCTATCGAAATACGGCTTCCACCATTTGACCCGCTGCAAGAGTATCCATTTCCGCACGGAGACTACTCAGGGGTGACATAAGCTGCCGTAATGCCGCCATCCACCATGAAGGTGGTTCCGGTGATATAGGAAGAATCCTCCGAAGCCAGAAACAGGGCCGCCCGTGCCATTTCCTTCGCCTCGCCGAATCGTCCCATGGGTATGTGAACCAGCCGCCGTTGGCGCTTTTCTTCGGAGTCCAAGAATTTCATGAGCAGTTCGGTGCGCAGGGGACCGGGGCACAAAGCATTTACCCGGATATTTTCCCGGGCAAGGATTACCGCCAGTTCCCGGGTCATCGCCAGTACGCCCCCCTTGCTGGCGGTGTATGCCAGTTGGGGCGTGGCGGCGCCCAGCAGGGCCACGAAAGAGGCGGTGTTGATGATCGAGCCGCCACCGGCCCGTTTGAGAGCCGGTATTCCGTGCTTGCATCCCAGGAATACGCTTTTGAGGTTGACGGCCATGGTCAGATCCCAGATTTCTTCTTCGGTGACCTCCGCGTTGTCGTCTTTGCTGTGCATGATGCCGGCGTTGTTGAACAGAATGTGCAGGGCGCCAAATCGCGATTCCGCCGTTTCCACCATGTTGCGGCAATCATCGGCTCGGGAGACATCGGCATGCACGTAAACGGCGCTGCCGCCGCTGGCGTGAATCTGTTCGACGGTTTGGCGCCCGCCTTCATCGTCGATATCGCAAAGCACAACATCGGCACCCTCTGTGGCGAATAGCAGGGATGTTTCGCGGCCGATGCCGCTGGCCGCTCCGGTGATCAGGGCCGTTCGGTCTCTGAGTTTCATGACTAAATCCTTTCAAAATAACGTTGCCGTTCCCAGTCTGTAACGGCGCGGTCAAAGGCCTGCTGTTCGACTTGATAAAAACGGGCGTAGTGACGCAAAACATTTTCACCCAGTGCGGACTTCACAAAGCCACTGCTTTCAAAAAGACGCCGGGCCTCCTGGAGGCTGGCCGGCACCCGGGGCAGGTTTTCGGCAACGTAGAGGTCACCTTCAAATGCTGCCGGAGGCTCGATACGCCGGGCAATGCCGTCCAGGCCGGAGGCAATGGCCGCAGCGATGGCCAGATAGGGGTTGCAGTCCGCTCCTGGAATCCGGCATTCGATACGCAGACTTTGGCCCTGCCCAACGACCCGAAATCCGGCCGTGCGGTTGTCATAGCTCCAGGCAATCCGGGTCGGCGCCCAGGAAGCGGCTTGAAACCGTTTGTAGGAATTGACGGTCGGCGCGTAAAACACCATCAGTTCCGGGACGTGCGCCATCCATCCGCCCAGAAACCATCGGAAAGCCGGAGAGCAGCGAACCGGTCCGAATTGCTCTTTCCCCTGAAATGCATTGCCGCCGGCGTCCAGCAGGCTCAGGTGGATGTGTGAACTGGAGCCGGCCTGATCGGCGTCAACCTTGGCCATAAATGTCACGCTGTACCCGAGCTGATCCGCCACCTCTTTCATGCATTGCTTGTAAAGGGTGTGCCGGTCCGCCATGGACAGTGCATCGCAATAGCGGATATTGATCTCGTGCTGACCGCGGCCCCATTCGCCCTTGGAACACTCCACCGGAATGCCCGAGTGCTTCAAATGGAGTCGAACGGCACGGTTGAGGTCTTCTTCCCGGGTGCCCTGCAGCATGTGGTAGTCTTCGAGATACCATCCGGCCGGCTCCAGGCCGCTGTAGTTTTTCCTGGAAGCCTCGCTGTAGGTGTCGCGAAAGATGAAATACTCCAACTCCGACCCCGCCATCACCTGCAGACCCCGCGAGGCGGCGGCCTCGATCTGCTTTTGTAAAATCGATCGTGGTGCCGGGTCAATGGGACGGTGATCTTTCACATCCGCGAGGTCACAGATAACCAGAGCCGTTCGCTCCAGCCAGCTGACCACCCGCAAGGTGTCCAGATCCGGTACCAGGTGAAAATCGCCGTAGCCTTTGTCCCAGTTGGCGAATTCATAACCCGGGACCGGTTCCATTTCCATGTCCGCGGTCAGCAGATAGTTGCAGGCGTGAGTGCCCTTGTCGGCCGCGTGTTCCAGAAAATAACCCGCGTCCATGCGTTTTCCGAGAAGCCGTCCGTAAAGATCCGGGAAAACGACTTGAACGGTGTCGATGAGCCCGTCTTGCACCATGCGGGTCAGCTCTTCAAAGGTCGGCATACCGGTCTTTACGGCCATGATCGTCTCCTCGGGGTTTTTTATTGGCACCGCTTGGACTGCATAACACATTCCGCCGGTTTGCAGCAAGAAACCGGCCAAAGGTCCCCATATGGCGGCTTTGCGGCTTTAGTATTGACTTGCAAAGAATGGATGCCATATTTTACAGATCCACAGAAACGACACAGGAACCGGGTCCCGGGTCCAAAGAAAAATGAGAAGGATTCTTAACATCGCTCACCGTGGAGCGCGGAGTCTGGCTCCGGAAAATACCCTGGCGGCTGCACGCGCTGCCCTGGAGGCCGGTGCCGACATGTGGGAAACGGATGTGGGCGTCACCCGTGACGAGGTGCTCATTCTTTTCCATAACGATTCGTTGAGCGACACCACCAACGCCCGGTCATTTTTTCCTGACCGGTCGCCCTGGATTTTTACCCGGTTTGATTATGCCGAACTCCGGAAACTGGATGCCGGATCCTGGTTTGTACGAACCGATCCATTCGGTCAGATCCATACTGGCGCGGTGCCGGCGGACAAATCGGCGACTTTCCGCGGGGAAAAAATTCCGACGCTGGAAGAAGCCCTTCTGTTTACCCGGGATGCCGACTGGCGCATCAACATCGAGCTGAAGCAGCTTCCGCCGCCGATGGAAAATTTTCCCGTTCATCAGCGGGTGCTGTCGCTGATCGAGAGGCTCGGCATTGAACCGCGGCATTTTGTTTTATCATCATTCAACCTCGAGTGGCTCAAGCAGATCCGTAGACTGCGATCCGACATTGAGCTCCAGGCGGTTGTCGGCTTTTCCAAGGTGAAACCGATCCGGTGGCAGCCGTTGGAGTTCGAAACCTACAATGCGCGTTACAACCTTGTGAAAGAGGGTACCATAAAAGCGCTTTCCGAAAAGGGTGTGGCGATAAATGTCTGGGCGGTCAATGAAGAAAGCGACATGCAACGGTTCTTAAAAGCCGGGGTGGCCGGCATTATCACCGATTTTCCCCAGCGCCTGACCCGGCTGTGCAATGAGCGCTAAGCCGGCGTTCGGATTGCCCGATCCGAGCTTGGTAATCTGTTGAATCCAACAAAAAAAGGGAATCCCCCCATGCCAATAAACACCCCACTGACGATTTGCATTCTCAACGGTTACCCCAAGGCCAGCCGGGACAATTTCGATCTTGCCGGTGTGGGGCACCCCCATGACCTGTTCAAAGGGTTTCTGAGTCGGTATGTGCCGGGTGCGACCGTGGATGTGCTGTTTGTCGCCGATCCCGGTGAAACCCTGCCGACCGGAACCGGCCTGACATCTTACGACGGATATATCTGGACGGGGTCGGATCTGACGATCTATGATTCGGACGATGTGCGGGTAAACCGCCAGATCGAGCTTGCCCGGGAGATTTTCCGGGTCGGGGTACCCAGTTACGGAAGCTGCTGGGGAATCCAGATGGCTGCCGTCGCCGCCGGCGGTGAGGTAGCCAAAAACCCGAAAGGTCGCGAATGGGGCCTCGCCCGACGGATTACCCGCACGCAAGATGGTCGACGCTCCAGCCTGCTGGCCGGCAAGCCCGACAGTTTTGACGGCTTTACCATGCACCTGGATGAGGTTACCCGCCTGCCGCCCGGGGCCACCCTGCTTGCCACCAACGAACATACCCGGGTCCAGGCACTGGAAGTCCGGCACGCAAAAGGGACTTTCTGGGCCGGCCAGTATCACCCCGAGTATAACCTGCAGGAGATGGCCCGGCTGATTGCCGCCCGGTCCAAGCCGCTGGTTGCCGAGGGGTTTTTTACAGATACCGCCCAGGTTCGCGGCTATGCATTAGATTTGCAGGCCCTGCACGAACAGCCGAACTCTTCCGACCTGAGAAAAAAGCTTACCATCGGCAGCGATATTCTAACGGCCGACATCAGAGAGCAGGAGCTGCGGAACTGGATCGATTT
>JAHEIV010000416.1 GCA_024639205.1 Deltaproteobacteria bacterium
GGTCCAGCAGCTCTGTAAATCCGGCATTGGATATAACGGCCACCGTGTCCGAGTCCTGGAGCAAAGAGGCCATCGCCCTTTCCAGCAGCAGCGTGCTCAAGGGCACGACCACCGCTCCGATTTTGGCACAGGCCCAGTATGTCTCCAGCAGCTCTAAACAGTTTGGCAAGATCGTGGCCACTTTATCACCCTTGCGGATTCCGATATCCAGCAGCGCGTTGGCCGTTCGGTTGATGCTGCGGTCAAACTCCAGGTGGGTGAGCCGCTGATTTTTGAACACCACCGCAAGGTGGTTGGGACGATACATGGCGTGTCGTGAAAACAGACTTCCGATGTTCACAGGACCCCCTTTGGTTTCGATTACCCCTCACGATCCGGCCCGGTATGGGATTCGAATTCGTTTTGGACCTGTCGGTTTTCAGATTACTTGTCGGGCAGGCGGACCATCATCACCGGCACCGGACAGTGTCGCAGCACCCGCCGGCTGGTGCTCCCTAAAAAGGCTTCTCCGAGCTTGCCTCGCACGTGGTGTCCCATCACGACCAGGTCGCAGCCTCGGCTTTCGACCGTTGCCAGAATTTCATCCACGACATTACCTCTGGCGACGACGATTTCATCGGTTGTAAACTCACAACCCGTCAGCTCGGCAGCGGCAGCGTCGCAAAACTCTCCCAGGGCTTCACGGATCACCGACCCTTCGCGCTTTTTGCCGATCAGGATCTGTTGGGCCTGGCTTTCCTGGCTTTCGGTCAGCTGCCGCCAGCGCTCCTCACCGAGTAAACCCTGCAGGTGACTGGTGGTGGAAGGCGAAACCTCTTCCCGCACATGCAAGATGACGAGGCCGGCATCGTGCTTGGCGGCGATGGCTGCGGCATAGTGGAATGCATGCCGCGAGCTGGGGGCAAGGTCGGTGGAAAATAAAATTTTTTTGATTTCAGGTACCATTTCTTCTCCCGTTACACTTTTCTGAATAGGTCATGACGACCGTATGGTATGTGACTTTGCTTCTGTAAAAGAGGATGTTGCTGATGGCGGATAGTGAAAAAACCCCTCCAGTGAAAAACTCTGGACATCTCGAAGAAACCCGGCATTGATCCAAGTGTGCAGCTGTTCAACGGATGTCACTGCCGCCTGGCCGCTTTTATCTCCTCCTCGCTTCGCCAGATATCCTCTCCTTTGAACACCTGCAGGTCGTGATATATCGGGAACGGATACTTGGGGTCGTCGGCGACGCGGCCGAAATAGGCCGAGCAGCTCAACTGGTTGTCGATCCGGCGGAAAGCAAGACGCCCGCGGGTGGTTTCAACCGTCATTCCCTTCATCGCTGCGTTGACGTTTTCGGTTTCGATACTTGCGGCCTTCTCGACGCCCTGCCGCAGAATATGGACCGCATCATACAGCAGCACCGCCCAATCGCTCGGGTACCGACCAAATTTGGCCCGGTAGTTCTTCACGAACTCAACCATGACGGGGTTGTCCATGTGGGCGAAGAAAGGCGCCCGGCAGCGGCCGTAAAGCCCCCGGCGGATGCTGCTGGCCTGGGTGATGAGCTCGGTGACGCTGACCAGACCGCCCGGATTCTCGACTTTTTTAAACAGCCGGTAGTCCCGGGCATCCCGTAGCCAGAAAGCGTTGTCGGAACCGGCAATGGAGGACAACACAAAATCCGGTTTCTTGGCCAGGATGTCGACGATGAAAGAGTTAAAGCGGGTCTGACCGAGTCGCGGCCAGTATGCAGCCAGCAGCGCGATCCGGGGTGAGGTCTCTCGGAACAAATCGATCTGGATCTGTTGACTGGACCGGCCCCAGGCATAGTCGGATGCGATGGTCACGTATTTCGACCAGCCCTTCTCCTGGGCCAGCGTGGTGATGCCCATGACAACCGCCTTGGACATCATGTAGGTGTTGGGCACCACCGAGTGGGTGTAAGGGCTGGGGTCGATCTTGGTGATGTCTTCGGAGTTGCTGATCGGGGCGATGTGCAGCACCCGGGCGTTTTTAAGAATCGGCTTGATCGCCAGGGCGCAGGCGCTGGAGTAAGTACCGATCAGGGCATGGATCTTCTCTTTTTCGATGAGATGGGTCACGACCGTTGTGGCCGTCTCCGGTCTGGTTTGAGTGTCACGGATGTAAAGCTGGATGCGATGCCGCCCAAGAAATCCTCCCCGGGAATTTATTTCATTGACGGCGATCTCGAGCCCCTTGACGGCCTCTTGGCAATAAGGTGCCCCCGTACCCGAAAGTCCCAGCGCCACACCCAGTCGATAGGGGTTGTCGGCGGAAACAACGGGAGGGGAGAAAAGTGGAAACAACAAAAGGAGTAAAACACCAGAAAGAAATTTTGAAAGTCGATCAGAGTAAGTTTTCATGGTGTGCCTCCGTGCAAGAAGGACACTGGTGATGGTGGGTGGCTTCCCGGCTTGCAAAAACCTGTCGGCTGCATCCATGATCCGAATTCGGACCCATCGCTCGCGCTACGGGGCGTACGCAACGGACGGCAACCAGATCACCAGCTGGGGCCAGATCGCCACGATCAGCAAGCCGGCGAGCTGCAGGATGATGAACGGTACAACACCTTTGTAAATGTCCACCAGCTGTATATCCGGCGGACAGATGCCCTTAAGATAAAACAGCGCAAAGCCGACCGGCGGGGTCAAAAACGACGTCTGCAGGCTCACGGCAATCAACACCACGAACCAGACCAGCTCCGGGTTGTCCACCACCCCGTGGCCCTCGATTTGAAAGCCGAGGGAGGAGACCACCGGTGCGATCAACGGCAGCACGATCAGGGTGATTTCGATCCAGTCCAGGAAAAAGCCCATCAAAAAGATGGCACACAGAATGACCGCCATAATGCCGTAAGGCCCCAGCGGAATTCCGGTCAGCACCCGTTCGATAAATTCGTCACCCCCGAGGCTGCGCAGCACCAGGGCGAAGCAGGTAGCGCCCAGAAAAATGGCGAAAATATATGCCGTGGTATTGAAACAGGCCTTGGTGACCTCGACAATCACCTTCCAGCTCAGCCTCTTGTTGATGGCCGCCAGTATGGTCGCTCCAAGGGCGCCGACACCGCTGGCCTCGGTGGGGGTGGTGATACCGGCAAAAATCGAACCCAGCACGGCGATGATCAGCGCGGCCGGCGGTAAAATATTTTTGAACACGTCCCAGAGCATTCGAAGTTTCAACGGCTTGCGATCCGGGTCCAGGGGTGCGGCATCCGGCCGAACGAGACTGAAGATCAGGATGTAACCGATGTAGAGTCCACCCAGGATCACCCCCGGGATGACCGCCCCCATAAACAGGTCTCCCACGGAGAGCCCCAGCTGGTCGGCCATGATCACCAGCATGATGCTGGGAGGAATCAGAATCCCCAGGGTGCCGGAACTGGCGATGGTGCCCAGGGCCAGGGTCTTGGCGTAGCCCTGTTTGAGCATAA
>JAHEIV010000037.1 GCA_024639205.1 Deltaproteobacteria bacterium
AGTGCAGACGATTACCGAGAGAAGCTGGATAAAGAGCTGGCGGTGATCCACAACTCGGAAATGTGGCAGGCCGGTGCTGCCGTGCGATCGCTTCGTCCGGAAAGAAGGAAAAAGTAAACCCGGGAACGGGTAAATCGGACGCTCGACGGCAAACAGCAGCCAACGAACGCCCAATCACGAAAGGCTGATAATGGATTCCCCCGTACTTCTATACGACACCACGCTCAGAGATGGCACTCAGGGCGAGAACATAAATTTCTCCGCTGAGGACAAGGTCAAGATTGCCCTGCGGCTGGATGACATCGGCATCCATTACATTGAGGGCGGTTGGCCGGGATCCAACCCCCGGGATCGACGTTTTTTCGAACTGGCCCGTGATCTGCCGTTGAAACAGGCGCAGATGACGGCCTTTGGATCGACTCGCCGACCCGGCACGCAGCCCGAAGAGGATTCCAATGTCGCTGCGTTGCTGGAAAGCCAGACGCCGGTCGTCACGATTTTCGGCAAAACCTGGGATCTGCATGTCGAGCAGGTCATGGAAAACACGCTGGTGGAAAACCTGGCGATGATCCGCGACACGGTGCATTACCTGAAGCAAAACAACCGGGAAGTCATCTACGATGCCGAACACTTTTTCGACGGCTATCGCAAGAACCCGGCTTATGCCCTCGATACCGTGCGCGCGGCCATAGAAGGAGGAGCCGATACGATCGTACTGTGCGACACCAATGGAGGGAGTTTGCCTTTCCATGTCGAGCCGGCGGTGGTCGAGGTGCAGCGCCTGTTGAACGAAAATGGTGCGGTTCAGCTCGGTATCCACACCCACAATGACTGCGGCCTGGCGGTAGCCAATGCGATTGTCGCGGTCAATGCAGGCGCTACCATGGTACAGGGTACGATAAACGGATACGGTGAGCGCTGCGGCAATGCCGACCTGAATTCGATCATACCGATTTTGTGTCTCAAGATGAAACGCAACAGCCTATCGGCCGAAAATCTGGCCAAGCTGAAAAAACTGTCCCGGTTCGTCAGCGAAACCGCAAACCTGGTGCCGATCAACTCCCGGCCGTTTGTCGGCCGGAGCGCATTCGCCCACAAGGGTGGCATTCACGTCAGCGCCATTATGAAGGTCCCGCGGGCCTACGAGCACATCGACCCTCAGCTGGTGGGCAACAAACGCCGGGTGCTGGTTTCCGACCTGTCCGGCAAGAGCAATGTCGAATACAAGGCCAAGGAGATGGGCATCACCCTGGGAGCCAACGGATTTAGCAGCCGCGAGATCGTTTCCCGAATCAAAGATCTCGAGGAAAAAGGGTATCAGTTCGACGTTGCCGACGGGTCCTTCAAAATCCTGGTGGAAAAATTTACCGACCAGTTCAAACCGTTATTCGATCTGGAATCGTTTCGGGTCGTTATCGAAAAAGACAAGGATCGACCCTGCGGCGCCCACGCAACCATCAAAATCGCCGTGGACCAGCGACGGGAAATAACGGCCGCAGAAGGAATGGGACCGGTCAGCGCGCTGGATAATGCGTTGCGCAAGGCCCTGGACCAGTTCTTTCCGGAGGTCAACACGATGCGACTGGTGGATTTCAAAGTGCGCGTCATCGACGGCCGTGAGGGAACCGCAGCCAAGGTCCGGGTTTTCATCGAGTCACGAGACCAGGACGAGATTTGGAGCACCATCGGTGTTTCCGAGGATATCATCGAAGCCAGCTGGCAGGCGTTGGCCGACAGCTTCCACTACAAGCTGGCCAAGGAGACAAAACCGGCCGAAACGGAGGGTTCCCGATGAAAGGAAACAGTGGTAATGCCGCAAGACACAGCGTCTTGCGGCCGATGCTCTAAGGTTTCGGCGGCCGGCAAACGAAAGTATAGCGTTGCTTCCAACCATTAAAAACATGGAGAGAGACCATGAGCAGTCAAGATCGCGTTATCATATTCGACACAACGCTGCGCGACGGAGAGCAGTCTCCCGGAGCCAGCATGAACACAGGTGAAAAATTACGGGTGGCGATGCAGTTGGAAAAGCTGGGCGTCGATGTCCTGGAGGCCGGATTTCCGGCAGCTTCGGCGGGTGACCTCGAAGCCGTCTCCAAAATTGCCGGCAAACTGAAGCGAACCGAAGTCACGGGTCTGGCCCGCACATCAAAAGATGATATCGACCAGGCCTGGCAAGCCGTTCGTCATGCCGCCAAACCGAGAATCCACACCTTTATCGCCACCTCCGACATCCACCTGAAATACAAGCTGAAAATGTCCCGGGAAGCGGTAATCGACAGAGCCATAGAGGCTGTCCGATATGCCAAATCGCTCACCGACAATATCGAATTTTCGGCCGAGGACGGCTCGCGCAGCGACCGGGACTATCTTTGCAAGGTATTCGAGGCTGCCATCGAAGCCGGCGCCACCACCATCAATCTGCCGGACACCGTCGGCTACGCCGTTCCGGAAGAGTTCAGCGAAACGGTAAAGTACGTCATCGCCCACACGCCGAACATCGGCAAGGCTGTTTTCAGCGTCCACTGCCACAACGACCTCGGGCTGGCCACGGCCAACACCCTGGCCGCCATTCAGGCCGGTGCCCGGCAGGCAGAGGTCACCATCAACGGGATCGGGGAACGGGCCGGCAATACGTCTCTGGAAGAAGTGGTGATGGCCATGCACACCCGCCATAATTTCATACCGGCAAGCACCAACATCCAGACAGAGTACATCCATCCCACCAGCCGACTGGTGAGTATGATCACGGGCATCATCGTTCAACCCAACAAGGCCATCGTGGGGGCCAACGCGTTTTCCCATGAAGCCGGCATCCACCAGGACGGCGTGCTGAAAAATCCGATGACCTATGAAATTATGAAGCCGGAAACCATCGGTCTCAGCGCAAACAAACTGGTGCTGGGAAAACACTCCGGTCGTCACGCCCTGCGCTCACATCTGAAAGACCTGGGTTACGATCTTTCGGACGAAGAGCTGAACGTGGTTTTCAAGCGGTTCAAAGACCTGGCCGACAGAAAAAAACACGTGGTGGATGAAGACCTGGAAGTGATCGTCACCGAAGGGATCCTGCGCACCGAGGATGTTTTTCAGCTGGAGTACCTCCACGTTACCTGCGGCACGACGGTTTTGCCGATGGCCAGTGTAGAGCTTTCGATCAATGGCAGATCGGTTCGGGGTGCCGGATACGGCAACGGCCCCGTCGACTCGGCCTTCAACACCATCGCCAAACTCGTGGGTACCCAATCCGAACTGTTGCGCTACACGGTCGGCGCACTGACCGGCGGCACCGATGCCCAGGGCGAAGTGACCGTCCGGCTGCGGGAAAACGGCCTGGTGGCTTTAGGCAAGGGCGCCGATCCGGACATCATCACCGCCAGCGCCCGGGCCTACATAAACGGGCTCAACCGTCTCGAGTACCTGAAGGCAAACCCGGTGAAGGAATCGATTGCCGTTTAAGAAACAGAATTCACCGCCGTTGACCAAACAGGATATCACCGCTTTGGTCAACGGCGGGTGGGTTCGAACAACACAGCAACGCTCGCTAAAAACCCAGCGCCACCCTTCACCCGGCACTCACAGGAATACCACCCCTGCGCTGCGGCCCAGTGCATTGCCGGGCCATAGATGCAGATCAGCAGCCGAATATGTTGTGCTGCATTGCTTGTCCTGCTTACGATGGAGCTGGAAGGACGCCCGGCGACATCTGGGGGCAAAGGAAAGCAAATACCTACTGTGAGATGTAGGTTTGTATTTTTTCATCCGACAGCATAACGGATACGGCTTCCGTAAATGCCTTGTTGCACGATCCTACATACTTCCAGTCCTTTCGTTGACCTACGAACTCGATCAGCTGGCGCTCGCCTGTTTCAACGTTTAGATTAACCGTGCATTGAAATCCCCAGCCTCCTGCCGCCGAATCGAAATGTGCGCGCGTAATGGCTAGTTTCAATACTTTTGTCGAATCATCGATCACACGGATGCCCTTTTTTTTCAGTGTTTTGGCCGTGAGCTCTATTGCCTTGTCGGTCCATTGCTGCAAGTTGCTGTCAAGGGATCGCCCCATGCCGGCAGAGCCGATATTGATAACTTCCGAAGATGGTTGCGCATTGACGAGGGTCAGCGTTTTGTTTGCTACCGTTTCCGGTATGATGTCCGGCTCTATTGTACCTGGTCTCGGCACATAGGTGGAAGCACAGCCGACAATTGCCAGCAGTAGCATACATGACGATAGCATTTTGATTGTAGCAGGCATCTTTTTACCCCACATTCTTATCCATTCAATTCAGGAAAGGTACCCCCGGTATTGAGTAGCAAGCGAAATAGTACCAATCGACAGCCTGCCGGCGCGGTTCAGCAAAGCGGAGGATCTGCAGAAAACGTGCTCATTGCGTGTGTAACACTTATCAATGTAAAACGCCGAAAGACTGCTTTCGCAACATGCGCTCTACTCTGACCCCGGATTCGACAATTTCTTGTCACTGCTCCGGTGTCTGGTCCATCATCCACCAGGGTGTGTTGATAAACTTGGCGCCTTCACCTTCGGGGTAGAAGGCGTGCATGGCATCGTTGGTAAAATATCGCCAGAAGGAGGCCTCGTACTTTTTGTCGAGAATCTGGAAGGCGCCGCTCTTCTGCTGTTCCCTCAGAAAATCCCGATAGGCGTCAATCGGTTCGACGCCGGCCTGCTGAAAAATCACGCGTCCACCATACTTGGCAAAAAGAGCCTTGTTTATCTTCCAACTTCTGACAAACTGCCAGGCCATTTGGCGTTTCATCTCAAGCAGCTGTTTCTCCCCCCCAGCTTGTGCCTTCATCTCGCGGTTGGACTTCAAAATGGACTCGATCGTTTGCAGCCTGGATTCTTTTTCTTTACGGTCGTGCTCACTGACGGCAGGGCCCTTTAGCTCCGCCGCCAGCTTCTTTCGATCTTTTTCCAACTGGATCTGGTGTTGCCGATCCATCTCCTCTGACCTGAGAATAAACGCTTTGAGTTCCCCGTTGGTTGGCTCGATCTTGTTATCCCTTACAAACCGCTCCAGCAGTGCCCCGAGTATCAGACCACTTAGCCGGTCCTTGTCTGCAACTGGTATCTTTTTTCCAAGAACGACTGCAATGATATCTTTTTCCGGTGTTTCAGCCCGAGGTGACGGATCGGCGGCGACCTCCCCGATCAATACAAACACCACTAAGAGTACTATTGACCGCACAGTTTCATCCCCTTGCCGCAGCAAACCATATTGTGCCACAGGACAATGCCGATGCCGCTGTTTCGCTCCGGGCGGCAACAGCTGGTGGTACCGTTTAAAGCATGCCCGCCATGGCAATCAACCTTTCGATCGCAAAGAGCGTCTTTATATGCATGGTTGATATGCCAGGCCACCGGACCGGTGTTTGAAGGTTTCGAATCATGATCACACATATTGTAACAGGAGCTTGTTTTCTCTTTTTGACATCGATGCGTTTCATCGCATTGTGTAGCGAGCAAGCGTCATCTCCGGTTACCGGCTGGCCTGCTGTAAAGATTTACGCACGAAGGTCTCATCGGTGAGTGCCCGCAAAAACGCAACCAGCTGTCTGCGCTCTTGTGAAGTGAGCTCGAACCCGGAAACCAGCGGGTCAGCCGCCGAGTCGGAACCGATGTTCAGTGGGTTCGCACCGATGGATCGGGCACGGCCGCCCGCCGCGTAGTGATCGACAGCTGCTTCGAGGCTCGAAACGCTGCCGTCGTGCATATATGGCGCTGTGAGCGCAACATTCCGAAGCGTGGGCGCCCGGAATTTACCCATGTCCTCTTGCCGCCCGCTGTGCCGGTGCACACCGGTGTTGGGCTCCGGATAGCCGCCGCGCCCGTCCTCGTCGTACAACCCGGTGTTGTGAAATTGCGCCTCCGTCATCCCGGAGTCCTCGTAGACCACCGGGCCGGAAAAGTTGAATCCGGCGTGACAGCGAAAGCAGCTCAACCGTCGGGAGAAAAAAAGGCGCGCACCGGCGCGTTCATCGGCATTCAGGGCATCCGTCTGCCCCCCGTAAGCCCAGTGGTCGTAAGGCGAGTTTCCGGAAATCAGCGTCCTCTCAAACGATGCCAAAGCGTGTGTCACGTTGCGCAGCGTCACCGGGTTTTTGTCATTCGTGAAGACCCTGAGAAAAAGGCGACGATAGCGACGATCTTTTTTAAACCGCGCCAGGACCTCGTCTTCTCGACCGGCGACGCCCATCTCCAGCGGTTTCGTATTCAAAAGCGGCACCAGGGCCTGGTCTTCGAGGCGGGTCAGGGCGGGATCGTCCCAACCCAGGGTCGCGTTGTAGGCGACATTGGTGAGCGACATGGCCGAGCGGGGATGGATACTTTCCCGGGCCCCCACGGCCCGGCCTCTGCCGTCTGTGTATGCCAGCTCCGGCCGATGGCAACTGGCGCACGATACGGTGCCGTCGCCAGACAGCCGGGTATCGTGAAACAGTCGACGACCGAGCTCGACTTTCTCTGGTGTTATCGGGTTGTCCGGAGGCACCCGGGGGGTTGGAAAGCCCTCCGGCAGCTGCCAGACGTATCCGGAGGTACGATCATGATCCGCTCGATCCGATTGCTGGTTTTCATATGTACACGCCGCACCGAGAAAGGCCAGAGCGACCGCAATCGCGGTGCCGGCTCTTACCATGACCTTGCCAGTCCTTCCAGTCCATCGGGTTCCTCACCCGAGGCGATCGCCGCCTGCAAAGCATCGGCGAGCTTACGATCCAATTTGGTAAGTGCGCGGTGGTCCTGAAGGGCCTTGGCCTCGTTGCCCATCAACATATGCAGCACACCTCGATACATGTAGGCTTCGGCAAGGTTTGCATCGAGCTCTATGGCGCGGTCGTAATGACTTAGCGCCTCGTCGTACTTTGCCGGTCCCTGCTTGCGGAGGGAGTAACCGAGGTTATTATGCGCCTCGGCCATATCCGGGTTTCTGTCCAGAGCGGCCTCGAACTTCGCCTGGGCCTTCTCAAATTTTCCCGTCTTCATATACTTCACACCGGAGTTGTACTGGGAAACACCGGGGCGGGTATCCCTGGCCGGAGCGGAGCTGCTTCCCGCAGCCAGTGCACCGGTTGCAAAAAACGATAGGGCCACTGCTATGGTGGTCCCTCGAATCATAACCGAAGTCATAGTTTCCTCCATCTTGAAAAATATGGTCAAGAACGCATGCTTCGTTCTTTTCAGCATTTCGCACTTCCATCTGAAGTGCACGGTGATAACAGTTGTGATGATATATCGAGCTTGTAGACCTAACTTGTTGAATTTATATATGTAAAGCCTCTTTTAGACACACTCATATACACACTCACTATAATTAGCCCGTATGCGGTTTTCAAGACTGGGAAGGTATTTTTAGAAGGACGAGGCGGGCACCGCATGCCGGGGAAGGATTCTTTGGTTTCGCTCCATGCGCCGGTGCTATACTGGCTTTCTCATCTAAAATATTCGATAGTATCCAGATACCATGCGGGAAATCCATATTCCCTGGCCGGCTTCAAGATTCTGTCTATATAGGCCGGATCTGCTTTCCCCTCCTTCATGTTGTGTGATATATAACACAGCGCAGGCGTATGAATTCCATTTGGCATGCTGACAACAACCGCATCCGGCAGGTACTGCCCACCCAATTTTCCTCTGGCGTGTTCTTGATACAAACGCTCCAATTCCATGTGGGTCAGTGCGGTCAGAATTCCATAAACGACTCCTTGCGTTTGCCTTATTAGGTTGGCAAGCGGTGAAATGGTGAGCGCAAATCCACTGATGCTGCCGACGGTAAATTCCCTTTCGTTGATATCAACTTCCTTTAGGACGGCAAAGTTCATATAGGATCCATAAAAAAACACATTGACCGGGTATTCACTCATTTTGCGTTCCTTTAAAACGAGGGTAAGAACCACCTGGAAAAACGTCCAGTATTCTTGTCAGGTGAAGCGATTTGTCACAGTCTTTTGGTTGTTTTACAGCAGCCGTTTTAGATTTTCGCCTTTATCTTTCCTATGCTTGATTACCGCTGCGCGATCATCCTCGATATGTTTTTTTGCAAGCGTTTTAACGATACGACCAATTCGAAGGTGAACGCTTGCAGTGATAATACAGGCACCCGGTTTTTGATTTATTTAAATTTGTTCTTCGGATATAAATTTTGAACAACCCGGACGTCGGCAGCGAAGAACGGGCTTTACGCTGAACACTGCTCATATAAGTGGTTCGATGCTTTTGGAGATGACGCTGAGCTCGGAACGATAAACCCAGCCGATGCTTTTCTAAAATTCAATGCCATCGATATTGTCATTGAAAATGAAAATGTGGCATTTCCGGATGCCCGCATTTTTCAATGCCCGAACGCATTTGTCGACGAGTTGACGGGCAAGACCCTGCCGTCGGAAACCCGGATGGACGGAATGATGGTGGATTAATCCGCGCCGGCCGTCGTGACCGCCCAAAACAGCACCGACCACACTACCGTCTTTTGTTGCAGCAAAGCTCATCCCCGGGTTTCGCTCGAGATAGGACCGGATGCATTCCCTCGAGTCAGCACTGCTCAGGCCAACTCCCTCGCACTGTTGCCACAAAGCGAGGACGCTGTCATACTGATCGATCCCAAACCGTGAGATGACGATATTCACTTCTTCTCCGCCAAACGTGGCCGGTAACCGGTTGTCGCGCAGCGATGGTGCAACGGTAATCCGGTGCTCCGGTTGATTGGCTGCACCGTTACTTTTCGAGGAAGGCCTTGATCTTGTCGCCAGCCTGTTTGATGCTTAGCACACCGTCAAGATGGCCGCGTGTGCCCTGTAGTTCAACGATCTCCACAGGGGTGCCGTCCGAGCCGATGAGCGCCGCAGTCTCGATCACCGCTTCCGGAAAGAAGATCAGGTCTTCATCTGTGTGGATAATCAGGGTTGGCGCGTCGATGCGCTGCAGCCCTTCTATTATGCTCTTTCCGTGTCCGGCGATAAACAGTTGGTTGGCTTTGACCAGATACAGGAAGTGGTTGGCATCGGAACTCTTTGCTCGCGCCGCCCCTGCGCCATCGAGCACCGTCTCGATTTTGTATTTATTATCAAAAGAGGCCAGCGGGTCCTTGCCTTCTGCCGCCCAGGTACGGCCGAAAACGCCGTTTGCCCATTCCCAGTGTTGGGCATGCAGGGTTACGATTTTAAGTGCCTCTGCAAGACCCTGAAGGGGTGGCTGTTTGCCGTAATAGTTGCCGCCATTCCAGTTCGGATCAAGCAAAATCGGCGCTGCCCATATGTTGAGCCAGCCGATCAGATGGCCGTTTGTCCATCCCGATCCAATCACCGGCACGGCGCGCAAAACCATGTCAGGATATGCCGAAGCCCATTCATAGGTCTGCAGGGCCCCCATGGATGCGCCCATGACCGCATGCAGCTTTTTCACTCCCAGACTGTCAAGCAACGCTTTCTGAACATTGACGAAGTCCCTGATGGTAACGATCGGAAAGGTCATGGCGTACGGTTTCCCGGTTTCCGGGTTGATCGATGCCGGTCCTGTGGTGATCACCTTGGGATTGCCCGTACCCAGATTCACGAGCGAGTCGACCGAAATTACGTAAAATTTATCCGTATCGATGGGCTTGCCCGAACCGATGACCGCGTCCCAATAACCGGGTCTCTTGTCCTCGGCTGTGTATTTACCCGCAGCATGGCTGTTGCCTGAAAAATAATGGCAGATGAGAATGACATTGTCTTTCGACTGAGTAAGGCTCCCGTAAGCCTCCCATCCGACCTTGACGTTTTTGATCGTGCTTCCGCCCATTGTCGTATAGGAAGGCATTTCAAATACCTTCTTATCCACCAGTGGTTCATACGCCGCTGCCGGTACCACCAGCAAAAGTACGGATAACCCGATGATAAATCGCCTCATGACATCCTCCTTGTTCTATAATGATGCCGGTTTATACCGCTTCGTCGCCA
The DNA here is from genome assembly GCA_024639205.1 of Deltaproteobacteria bacterium. GTDB lineage: Bacteria > Desulfobacterota > Desulfobacteria > Desulfobacterales > SG8-13 > SG8-13. The sequence continues at coordinate 9,958 of JAHEIV010000037.1, forward strand.
ACCATCGAGAAATAGAAGCATACAGCGACTTTTTGCCGAAATGGGTCTTTTTGTTTATGTGAGTTGCCCGACGCGCGCCCAGCGCCCGGCTGCTATGCGGATCGTCCGGTGAGCTTTTTTATTCACTGACGGATCGCACCCGCAGGGATACCAGCTTGTTGCTGTCCACCACCTGACGCCCCACCTCGACAAACGCCAGGCGTTCGTGAAACTTTAGGGAAGCACTATTGGGTGGTCGCAGGTCTACCTCGGCAGCCAGCCAAAACAGGCCCTGTTCGGCTGCCCAGCGTTCAGCCGCTGTATAGAACCGGCGGCCGAGTCCGGCCCCGCGATGTTTTCTGGAGACGACGACCCGGTCGATATACAAAAATCGCTTCAACCGGGAGGCGAACCAGCGATAGTTGGGACTGTCATAAGCGGCCCCATCGCTGAATCCCATCAAAAAGCCGACCGCCTTCCCGTCGATTTCCGCAACTCGCAGCAGGCAGCACATGCTGCGCAGCGCCGCAAATCGGGGGCCATCCATCGGGCTGAGAACGTTTACGGATTCAGCGTTTAGCCCAAGGATATCGGCTTCATCGGAAACCCGCCATTGCCGTAGCACAAAATCACTCAATCGTTCATCCAGTCTGGTCTGCCCGTCGCCAATCAACGGTGCTGGTAGGCGCCGGTTTTTCTTTTATGTTTCCAGCTGCTTATACATCACAAAGGCATCCACAAAGCCAAGTCGCGGATGCCGGAAGGCTTTTGGCAGGGTGCCGATGACTGTAAACCCGTGTTTTTTCCAAAGACGCACGGCACTCTCGTTTGATGAGGCAACCAGGTTGTACTGCATCGCTCGAAAACCTCTCGATAGGGCCTCTCTCTGAGAATGTTTGCACATTTCGGATGCAACCCCTTTGCCCCGGGCCTTTTCTGCAACAATATAGCCGCAGTTGCAAACGTGAGCCCCGAGCGCCGGTTGGTTCGGCTTGATGTAGTAGGTGCCGACAACCTGATTTTTTTCATCCACAGCAACAAAGGTGGCCGAAGGGATTTCGATCCAAACCTGATGGGCCTCCTGCTGGGTGATATCCGGTGAAAAAGCGTACGTTTCACCGGCGCGAAACACCCGCTCGATAAGGAGCCAGGTGGCCGCCCAATACCTTTCCGTAAACGGCTGGATCCGGATCATGTGGCTTTCCATAAAACACAGCGGCAAAACGCACCTGCCGCTGTCAGGCGATGTGAAACAGTGCTCAAAACAAGAGCCGCGTCAGCGGATTTGCGCTTTGAGCGCTAGCTTTCTTTTTTCACCGATCGCATCCCAGTGTTTATCCCGTAAAGCGCCCTCGAATGAATACAGGTAGTAACATACCGGCAGGGCTTCATCGGGATACCGTTGTTTTATTTTTCTGTGCGCCCCTACTGCACCCGCGATGCGCAGCTCCGCCTCGGAGAAAATTCCCACTTCATTGAGCCGCGCGGCTATTTTCATTCCGATATTTTTTAAATCAGTAAGCCTTCTATTCTGCTGCATAGCCCTGTTGATATTCCTCCGTTGGTTCTATGGCCTGCACAACATCCAGATAAACACCATTGGGGTCTTTTACACAGAAATGGCGTTGCCCCCAGTCCTCGGAGCGAAGCGCCAAAACAATATCGAGTGATTTTTCCTTCGCCGCGGAATATGCCGAGTCGACATTTTCCACTTCCAGGCTGAAAATCACACCGTTTCCATCATATGATTGATGGAAAATAGATGGTTGCGTCGGTTGGTCGGGCATCATAAACCCAACCTGAACACCGGAATCGGATAGGAGGTGAAGATACCATTCGTTTTCGAAAGCGACGGTGAACCCTAAATGTTTACCGTAAAACGCTTTCGCTTCTTTCACATCTTTAACAATAAATACGGGAAAAGCGCTATTTGTTTTTATCATTACTGTCTCCTTTCACAGCTCACGCTCAGATCGGGAAATGTGCGTGACGCGCAGCGATACGAGCTGCGTTCTTTTTGCGCATGCGGTGCCCGGCTAGATTGATTTCAAAAGGTAAACACCTTGTCCGCTTCCATGGACAATTCATACAGATCATCCATCCAGGCTATCGGGCAAGCGCTTGATCCCTCCAGACCGTGGGATTTTAAACAAACCCCCCACACATAGAAGTCTCCCGCAAATTGGTTGACCTGATCGATCTCATTGAATTGATCGTTGCCGGCTTTTTCATACAAAACGCCCTAACCGAGCATGAAAGCGGAAACCTCATCGCCCTTTTCCACGGCCACATTGGCCAGCCGCATGGCACTATAAATCGATTCGGCATCACCACTGGAAATGATAAATAGCACTTTCATATCTTCTCTCCTACCAATTCGGGTTTTATCATCGGCTATCCGGGCCAAACGGTACGCTCAACCCCCGCCGAACTTTATGAAATGCACCTGATGCCGGCAGAAAGCGATAAACCGATCCGTGTCCCTGACAGCACAGCCGCTGTTCGAAACTGAGCCGGGTTGACCAGTGATGCGGCCCTTCATGCGTATACCATAAACTCCAGCAGGTTGCTGTCCGGATCGCGAACATACACACTCATACCGGAGATGGTGCCGAGCTTGCGACCGCCGGATCGCTCGACGGGACCTTCTATGATCGGTATGGAACGTTCGCGGAGATGTTCGATGATCGATTGCAGGGATCCTTCCCAGACGAAACAAAAATCACCGCATCCCGGCTTGGCCGTCGGGCCTCGAAGCGTGAAAGATGCCGATTGCCAGACTTCAGGACCGTGCAGGTTGATCCGCTGGCTGCCGAAATGAATCGAATAGAAAGGTGCGCTGGAATCGTTTACCACAAAGCCCAGCTTTTGATAAAACCGCAGCATCTCTTTGACGTT
>JAHEIV010000417.1 GCA_024639205.1 Deltaproteobacteria bacterium
GTTGACCATTTTGCCGGTGTGGTTTCGGTCGAGAATCCGGGCCTCGGTCATGGCCAGACCGATTCCCATAGTAATGCCGCCGAAAACCTGGTTGTCGTAGGTCAGTCGGCTCATGACACGGCCGCTGTCGTGGGCCCCGAGAAAGCGGATAATCCGGGTCTCGCCCGTGGCCATGTTCACCTCGACTTCGCAAAACTGGGCGGCAAAGGGATTGGTGACCTTATTCTCAGGATTTGGACCCCGGTAACCGATTCCGACCACCACGCCACGCTTTTTGAGACCGGAGAGTTGCGTGAAGCTGATTTTCTTCGCTGGATCCTGCCGGTAGAAAATGCTGCCGGCCTTGAAACGCAAGTCCCCGATATCGACCGCCAGATCCTGGGCGGCAATTTCCAACAGCTGTTGCTTCAAATCGACGGCAGCAGCCCGCACGGCCGGTGCCTCGGTGGGAACCGTTTTGCTCCCGCCGCTGGGTGTCGCGTACTGGGTGGTGCCGGTATCGGCATGCTCGATCTGGATGATTTCCGGTTTGACGCCCAACTCCTCCGCCACCACCAGGGCCATGACGGTCTTGGTGCCGGTCCCGATGTCGCTGGCGCCCATGTTCAGATTGACACTGCCGTCGGAGAAAAGCTTGAGGATAATCGTAGAGGGCGGACGCCCGGCGCCAGCAATCCAGAGCCCCCCGGCCATGCCGACGCCCCGTCGCAGATCCCCCTGGCTGCCTTCGGCCGCAATCTGCTCGCGCGCATGTTTCCAGCCAAAGGCTCTGGCGCCTTCCTCGAGGCACTCTCTGAACCCGGTACTGGTATAGGGAGGTTGCCCATCTCTGGCCTGACTGTAAAGGGAGATATTTTTTAAGCGCAAATCCACCGGGTCCATGTCGATGGCTTCCGCCAGCGCATCCAGCATCTGCTCGAGGGCCCAGGAGCCCTGAGGATGGCCGGGTGCGCGAAAGGGCCTGGCCGGTCCGGCGTTGATGTAGACATCGGTGCAGGTCGTGCGAACGTTGGGACATTTGTAAAGATCCCGGACCTGCCAGTCGACCAGTGATGTGCCCCCGGCCGGATAGGCCCCACCTGTTCCGGTGCACGTGAAATCCATGGCGGTGAGGGTGCCGTCCGTTTTAATGCCTGCCTTGAGCGTCATGTTGCTGGGGGGCCGGTTGCCGACCGCCAGATAGGTCTCCTCACGGCTGAGAATCATTTTCACCGGCCGGGCAGTTATTCTGGCCAGCAGCGCTGCGATGACGGTGTATTTGCCGGCTTGCAGCTTGCTGCCGAATCCCCCGCCCATGTAGTGTCCGATGACCCGAACTTTGGAAAGCGGCAGATTCAACATCTCGGCGACATTTTGCTGGACCCGATAAACCCCCTGGGTGGATTCCCAGATCGTCAGGCGGTCCCCGTCCCAGCTGGCCACGCACCCGTGCGGTTCCATGGGCGTGTGGATTTCGCATTCGGTGCGATAATTCGCGTCGAGGACGACATCAGCCCCGTCCAACCCTTTGGCAACGTCCCCCCGTTCGTACAAATGCGGCGGCGCGACCCGGTTGCCGTTCTCGTGGACGGCGGCGGCACCCTGATCCAGAGCCGTGCGCTCATCCGAGACCGCCGGCAGGACGTCATAGGTCACATCGATTGCTCTCAGCGCATCCCATGCCAGGTAGGGCGTCCTCGCGACGGCGGCGGCCACGGTCTCGCCCTCGAAGCGGCAGTGCGGGTCGAAGAGTTTTGATTTGACCTTGAGTCCACGGCTCGAATAGATCCAGGGGATGTCTGCGGCTGGGGTTTGTGCGCTGATAACGGCATACACGCCCGGTAGGCGTTCGGCCCTGCGGGTCGTTATTTTCTCTACCCGGGCATGGGGATGCGGACAGCGCAGGATGGCCCCGTAGAGCATGTTGGGCAGGGACACATCCGACGGGTAGAGTGCCGATCCGCTTACCCGCTCGTAGGCGTCCACGCGGGGGACAGCCCGGCCAATAATCCGGGTGTCCTTCCAGGGGCCAGGGCGTTCACCCGGCAGAGGGGTCTCCGGAATCGGAAGCGCTTCAAGATAATATTGCTCTTTATCCTGATCCGTCACGATCCACCTCCTTTGGCGGCCCTGATTTGGGCCGCCCGTTCGACGGCTTTGTAAATGTGGGGATAAGCGCCGCAGCGGCAGAGATTTCCGCTCATGGCGGTACGAATCTCAGCTGGACTCGGTGCGGCGTGGCGCCGCAGCAGTCCCTCGGCGGACATGATCTGGCCCGGGGTGCAGTAGCCGCACTGAAAGGCATCGTGTTCAACAAAGGCCTGCTGGACCGCACCGAGCCGCTCTCCCTGCATCAGACCTTCAAGGGTCACGATCCTGCTTTCCTGAGCCTCGACCGCCAGAGTAAGACAGGCATAGCGGGGAACCTCATCGATCAATACGGTACAGGCCCCGCATTCACCCCTGTCGCACCCGATTTTCGTTCCGGTCAGGCCCAGTTTTTCGCGTAAAACATAGAGCAGCGACCAGCGGGGTTCAACCACAAGGCTGCGGCGACGTCCGTTGATGAAAAGCGTTGCCCGCACGACCGTTTCAGGTTTGATCACCTCGGCCTCGGCGATGCTGCCTCCCACCAGTGTGTCCGAAGCAGCAGCGATTGCAGCGCCGCTGCCCATGGTTTTAATAAAGCGGCGGCGTGTGATCCCTTTATCGGATCCGGATTTTGGGTTTGGATGATCCCGTTCGTTTTTCATGGTTCTCCTCCGAAAGCGGGTTGAAAGATATCTCGGATGTGAGCGGGTAACTGTTGGGACGAACAGAAAATGGCGTTAACCTGAGCAGATTATGAAAATCCGTTCTGCAAGTCAATATAAATAAGTTGAGGTTGTAACGAGGGTTCAGGTGTCAGGTGTCAGCGCGTCCTCTGGCAGTGAAGCAGAGAATTTGATCGGCCGTTTTTTGGGCCGGCGGCTGGGCTGAAACCTGACACCTGAAACCTGACACCTAATTCGGGCGACTTGTTTTCAGTTCGGGATGAAAAAGTGAATAAACTGCCGGAATGAGCACCAGGGTGATCAGCGTTGATCCGGTCAGCCCGCCGACTACCGCCCGTGCCAGCGGGGCCTGGGCGTCGGACCCTTCGCCGATGCCCAGGGCCAATGGCAGCAAACCGAGGATGGTCGTCAAGGTCGTCATCAGAATCGGACGCAGGCGGCGACGACCGGCTTCGGTCAAGGCATCGCGCAGGTCCATCCCGTCGCGAACCAGCCGACCGGACTGGTCTACCAGCAAAATAGCATTGTTGACCACGATCCCCCCCAGCATGATGCAACCGATATAGGATTGAACATTCAGGGTGGTCGAAGTTATAAACAGCGTTACCAACACGCCGACCGCTGCAAGGGGGACGGAGAAC
>JAHEIV010000418.1 GCA_024639205.1 Deltaproteobacteria bacterium
GTTTTACCCTGCCACCGCAGAGGACCGCGGACTGGATTCGTTCAACTGGAATCCGGTCGTGGACATCTACGACAACGATGACAGCGTCGTGATCAAGGCCGAACTGCCGGGAGTGGAGAAAAAGGACATCAGCATCGATGTGAAAGACCGCCTGCTGATCCTCAAAGGCGAGCGTTCGACGGACAGCGAAGTGAAAGAGGAAAGCTACTACCGCCGGGAACGCTCTTATGGTAATTTCCAGCGGGTCTTCACCCTGCCGGTGGACGTGGATGCGGACAAGATCAAGGCAGAGTATACGGATGGGTTGCTGAAAATCGAAATTCCGAAGCCCGAGGCTCAGAAACCGAAGCAGATCTCGGTTCATTAACCGATCATGAGGATATCAACGAAAAAATGGGGTACCCGGAACCGGGTACCCCATTTGTATACCACCTGTCGTGCAAGATCCGGATGACCTCCAGATCCTGAGAGGGATCAAAAGCGTTTCTACCCGCAATCTCTCATCCCGTAAGGTTCAGGTATCCATCCGTTGCAACTGACGTGTGCGGCTGCCCGGATTCATTGTGCAGCTGGCTGCAAAGCTGCAAATCCTGATCGCTGAAAATGCTTGGTTTCAGGCCGTGGCGCATATAATCGATCAGGCCGATCAGTTTTTCCTGGTACCGCCGGCTGGGATCGTTTTCATCGTCGTTTGAACGGTGGTTGTAGCCCCGGCGCCAGGCCTCAGTGGCTTCTTTTTCGGCCAGCAGGATCATTTCGTAGCAGTCTTTTCCCCTGATCTCACCAACAAACCTCTCAAAGTCGCAATCTGCAGAGATCATACACTCCCCTTTTTTTTCAAGTCCAAGTAATCTTCGAAAAATCGAAAAATTGTCACACCGCTGGAACGCAGTCCTTACCGGATGGCTGGATAATGGATCCACACTGACCTGTCAAAGCGAATCTCAGACAATGGGAACTGCCATCGGCCCTGGTTATGAACAATTTGTATGGTCCTGATATGATGCGAGTTATTGAATCAATCGGTTGTAAGTTCCTTAAAATAAATTAAAAAATGAGGATAGAAATTCATGAACGATACCGGAAAGTTAGATCGGTTATGTACAAAATGAACGCCGTCGGCTTTTTGGGCGATCACAGGAAACCTCTCATTTGTTTGCATTTTCTCAGGTAGGCGATAGACTTTTCGGGCTCTGATGAGATAACCCATTGAAATTCAATCAAAACAGCACTCATTGTTAATAAAATCCGAAACGGCACGAACAAACTTTTAACAATATGGATGCACGGAAGGGGTGGGTGGCGAACCACGGAGGTCGACAAAGCCGTTCGACAAACCCGAATCGTTGCTTGCAATCACGGGGCATCGATTTTATGTTGATCGGTAAAGGAGAGAACCTATGGCTGCACACAACGTGACGATCTTCAGTCCTTATCCGTTTTCGGAAGGGCAGAAAATAAACATTGCCGGCGGGCCGCGCCAGGGCGATTGGGAGGTCATCGCAGTCACCGAGCGCAAGGTGAAGCTGCGATGTCCGATCAGTTTCCGCGAATTCGAGTGGGACCGGTTCTGCTATTTCAGCGAAGAGCGGCAAGGGACCGAGTGGCCGCAAAAAGACTGAACACCGTCCGGTGCGGATTTATGGCTGTTTGACCGCTTTTTTCCACCGGTATCGCCCACATCCTTCAGCCAATCGGAAAAATAGGGGAGGATTTCGCAGGGAGTCCAGAGGGAACCGCCGGCGCTTCCTTGTCTCACCGGTTTAGTGCCAGCGTATCATGGCACTGCCCCAGGTCAAGCCGCCGCCGAAAACCGGAAGACAGATCAGGTCTCCCGATCGGATGCTCTTGTCCCGAATGGCTTCGTCCAATGCAATGGCGCAGGAGGCCGAAGAGATGTTGCCATATTTGTGGACGGTCATGTAGAATTTTTCGAACGGGATTCTCAAGGATTTGGAGATGTACTGAAACATGCGGATGTTGGCCTGGTGCGGGATGATCCAGGCGATCTCTCCTACGCCGACCCGGTTGTGATTGGCGGCCTCTTTTATAGTGTCCATGAAATAGCGCACCGCCACCCGAAAGCTTATATTGGCTTCGACCATGTTCAGCAAGTGAAGCCCCTTGTCGACGCTTTCATGGGAGATTGGCGTGGTTTTAGACCCGCCGCCGGGCAGCAAAAGATCCTGTCCGCCGGACCCGTCGGTGTGAACGTGGGTGGATAGAATTTCAGGTCCCTGATCACCGAGGGCCACCACCGCGGCGCCGGCGCCATCGCCCCAGAGGATGCAGGTGGAGCGGTCCTTCCAGTTCAGGGTGCGGGTCATCACTTCCGAAGCGACCACCAGTGCGCGCCGGCATGCGCCGGTTTTCAGATATTGCTCGGCAATGTTTAAGGCAAAGATAAAACCCGAGCAAGCGGCGGTGATATCGAAGGTGACGGCCTGGGGTGCATCCAGTCAGGCCTGGAGCCAGTTGGCTGCAGACGGACAACAGGTATCCGGTGTGATCGTGCCACCAGGATCAGGTCGATGTCCGTAGGGGTCAGACCGGAAGCTTCCAGCGCCCGGGCGGAAGCTTCATAGCCCAGATCCGATGTGGCCACGCCCGGATCGGCCATCCGTCTTTCCCGCACGCCGGTTCGCTTGGTGATCCACTCATCCGAGGTGTCAAGTCCCATCGCGACCAGGTCGTCGTTGGAAAGAACCTTCGGCGGCAGGTAGCTGCCGGTTCCCAGGATTCTCATGGTATCCATCGGGGCTATACCTTCATTGCTCGTTCCGGATCTTCAAAAATTCCCCCCAAGCGAAACGGTAAAGGCTCCCGGCCGAAAGGGTCCATTTTCGCCCGGGGCCGCCTCATTTCTCCTTTATCAGGATGCATCACCGGCTGCGGTTCAGCAATAAACACAATGGGCCAATGCCAAAGGATGGATTAGATGTAGCGGTCCACCATTTCGGTGATAAATTTTTCCACCCCTTTTTCTCCACCTTCTGTCTGAAGCTCGGTTACCAGGTTTTTGATTTTGCGGTAGGTGACCGGATCGGCTGTAAGATCATCGGTGGATCGATAGGCCCCGCCGCGGCGGCCCACCCGGTAAATCAGTCGATCAATATCCGGCAGGTCGAGGTATGCCTGGATGACCGCCAGCATCCTGGGTTGATCCCCGGGCATCTTGCCGCCGACCTCTTCCAGCAGATTCATGATATGATCGCTGGCCACAACGCTGGTGATGTTTTCCAGCGATTCGACAAACAGCTTGATTTCTGCAGCGAGCTCATCATCGGTCTGCATGGTAAAGGTGCCGTCGGCGATTTTTTCATAAAGGGGCACCCGCTGCGGAACGCGCAAGCTTCTCAGACGGATGAAATGCGGATTGATCTGGT
>JAHEIV010000038.1 GCA_024639205.1 Deltaproteobacteria bacterium
ACTGAAAATAAGTCCTTTGTTTTTCCTCCAGGGTGTGCGGCGCATGGTCGGTTGCAACGACGTCGATTCGGCCGTCACTTACCGCCTGCAGCAGGGCTTGACGGTCGGCCGGAGATTTAATCGCCGGGTTGCATTTAATCAGCGTTCCTTTTGAAGGATAGGCGGTTTCGTCAAAGAAAAGATGATGCACACAGGCTTCAGCGGTGATCTGCTTTTCGTCCGTTGACCGATCCGAAAGCAGAGAAAGCTCTTTTGCAGTGGTCAGATGAAGGATGTGCAGGCGGGTGCCTTTTCTGCGTGCCAGTTCGACCGCCTGGCGAGTGGAACGGTAGCAGGCTTCTTCACTGCGAATGCGCGGATGCTCCGACATGGGAACGTCCTCGCCGTATTTTTGCCGGCAGTGCCGGGCGTTGGCGTCTATAAGTGTGTCGTCCTCACAGTGGGTCGCAACGATGACCGGCGATTGGGCAAAAATTCCCTCCAGTGCGTTGATGTCATCTACCAGAAGGTTGCCGGTGGAAGACCCCATGAAAACCTTGACGCCGCAGGACTTGAGCGGATCAAGGGCTTTGATTTCCTCCAGGTTGTCGTTGGTGGCACCGAGGTAGAAGGAATAGTTGGCAAACGACCGTCCGGAAGCGGATTGAAATTTGCTCTCGAGCCGATCGGCGGTCGTCGTGGGCGGGTTGGTATTGGGCATTTCCATATAACTGGTAATGCCACCGGCTACTGCCGCCCGGGATTCGGAAACCAGATCGCCCTTGTGGGTCAGCCCGGGTTCCCTAAAGTGCACCTGGTCGTCGATCATACCCGGCAGCAGTACGAGGCCTTGTGCGTCGATTAACAGATCTGCCGCCCTGGAGCCCAGATCAGGGCCGATCTGTGCGATTCGACCGGCTTTAATGTAAACGTCGCCGGTTGCAATGTCGCCGTCGCTGACAATAGCGGCGTTGACGATCAGAATTGATTCCATGAAACCTCTTACCCGGCTGCAATGGGCCGAATGATTTCTCCGAACCGACTTAATCAGAAAACCTGGGCAGATTCAACCGCTTTTCACACGACCGATCGGTGGATTCGCCGACGGCCTAATCGTTCACCAGCATCGGGCCCAGCGGACGGCCGCCGAAAAGGTGCATGTGCAGATGCGGAATCTCCTGACCTCCGTGTTTGCCGCAGTTGATCATGAGCCGGTATCCGTCCTCGGCGATCTCCTCCTTGCGGGCGATCTTTTTTGCAACCACGAACATGTGGCCAACCAGCGCCTCCTCGTCTTCTTCGACATCGTTCACCGACGGGATTTCCTTGTTCGGTACGATCAGTACGTGAACCGGGGCCAGGGGTCGGATGTCACGAAATGCGGTTACCCGATCGTCCCGGTAGACAATCTCCGCTGGAATCTCCCGTTGAATGATCTTTGTGAACAAAGTCGTCATTTGTGCATCTCCCTTCTTCTTGTTTTTGATCTTCAACGGTAAAGTAATGCGTACGATCCAGCCGCATGTCAATCAGGCACTTGCAAGAACCGCAAAGGGGCGCCGCAGGCCAATCGTGTTTCTGGATTCGAAAAGACCGCTGCGAAACCCCAACCGGATTCGGCACATTTTCTCGGGGTTTCGCGACAATGGGCTGGTGTCAGGTAAAGACCGTGTGTCGGGGTTGTATCCGGTAGCAGCAACCGGCTGTACGATTGACCCCCGGGAGGAGCCGCGTTGCCCGTTTGCTTCATTCGACGGCCTGTTTCAGGGCTGTCGAATGACAGAGGCTTGCGGGACTTCAAACCATTTGCCGCAGGCGAAACGCCCGCGAGTGCCCCGCTTGGCGGATTCACACATCATCCCGGTTGACTCTATGTTTTGTGAAGTGCCAATGAGCGGTTGAGAGTTGCAAACGAGGCGGGCGGCATTACGGGGGAAGGCGGCGCATGCTTTTCAGCGCGTGCTTGCGGATCTTTCGACTCGGCGTCTCCTGCACTACCTTTTGAAGTATGATTCGATAGCTTGCGTGTCCCGATATGCCTAAGAGATTGCACATCCACGCCATGGCATCGATGTGCGCATTATCGGTTAGGTTGACCCGGAAGCCGTTCTGCAGCTCCTGAGCGGCGGTCTCAAATATCGCCGGGTGCTTCAACTGTTTACGGTAAATACGTCGCGCCGCTTCCGTTTTTCTGCCGCTGTCAACGGATTGCAGCATGTCGACATATCGCTTCACTTCCGCCGGCATTGGCCCGTTAACCGCCCTCTTCGAGCCTGTGGATGGGCCTTGGTCGCTGGATTCCCGAAGATAACCGCCGGTGGCGTTGGCTGTCGGTTGTTTTTTAGACCGAGCCCTTACCGCTGGTGGCACCAGGCCGCTGTTTCCGGCTATAAGTAAGTCATTGAGATTTTGTTCGACATCACTGCTGGCAAGAACCGTTATGTGGTCCTCGTAAAACCCCTCTATTCTTCTGGCCACTGATTTGGCCCGGAGATCGAGCTGGCTTTGCAGGGTCACCGTTCCATCGTTGGCGTCCCAATGGAACCGCCGATTGCCGCCGAAGCTGAAAAAAAGATAGAACCCCAGATCCGGCGGCAGGCTCTGCCGATGAAGCTCCTCGATAAACGGACTGCCTTCTGCCACATCCTCCCAGCTGGGAACGTTCAACGGGGAGCTGTTTAGACCCACGCGCGCCGTTTTGTCACCGCCCCAGGGGGTGGATATCGAAACGAACAGTTGCAGGTAATCATTTCCGGGATCTTTGGCATAGCGATTGATAAAAGCTCTTGAAACCAGCCCGCCCATGCTGTGGGCGACCACCACCATTTTTTCGAAACCGTAGCGACGCTGCATGGCCCTGATTTTTTCATGGAGCAGTCCGGACACCAGATTCAGACGCAGACCGGAAGGGTAATAATAAAACCACGGTTGATAGCGACGCGAATCGAGACCTCTCGCCAGGTATTTCCAGTCAAGGGGCGTTCCATTGATGCCGTGCACGAAAAGAACCGGGGTCTTGCCCGCATCGAAGGGTTTCAGCGCATACAGGTTAACACCGATTTTCTCGACAAAATCTGATGGCTGCCAGAGTCCCATCGCGCCGTACTTTCGCCGGAATATGTCGTCGTCCAGTTCGATCGTACCGCCGAATTCCAGCACATTTCTCCTCACCTGCCGCAGGGGAAGATTCTGAAGCGACACGGGGAAATCGAATCGCTGTGCCCCGGGTTTCCAAAGCGTTATGTCCAGATCCGCGATTACCTGATTGGCCCGGATCGTAACCGTGTCCGGCCGTCCGTAGCGGCCGACAAATTCCTCCGGCTCCAGGACAAAATTGCGGTCGGTGTCGGCAAACGCCACGATCTTGTAACGGCCGGCCGGCACGAATAGGGCATACGGCCCCGGTTCCGGCAGGCGGATGTATGTCGCCAGCCGGTCGCTCTGCCGGTTTTCGGCCACTGAAAAGGAGGTGGCAAATGCCGCTACGGCAATCGGGCTGCTTTTGGGTGTCGCCCCCATGATGTTGCCGGTAAGCACACCGTCGATGTCCGGTTCGTGTTCACTGGTCGTCAGCGGCGATTGCAGATCAATGGCCCTGACCGATTGCTTGAATTCCTGCCCCACCAGCTGCATATAGCCGCAACTGCAGAGCATCATCGTTGCAGCGAACAGCACGGCTAAACGGAGCTTTAACGGTTGGCCGCGGATCATACGAATGAATGGAGGTGTCGCCATGGTTCTCCTGCCAGCTGGACCTGCCGATTTATGCCGATATACCGGTTGACAGTTTATCCCGATTGGCCCGGAATTTCAAGTTGGCAGGCCTGCTGCGTTCTCATTGCCCGCCTGGCTTTCACCGATTGCATGCAGCCCATCACCCGGATAGCAGCGATCGAAGCCGTTCAAGGTTTTTGCGATCCCATTCTTGACCATGGGCATCTTTTGGGGTTTCGATGATTTTGGGGACGGCAGCCAGGCGGCTGTCCTGTAGGATGAAACGAAACGCATCCAAACCGATAAAGCCCTCGCCGATGTGTTCGTGGCGGTCGACCCGCATCCCCAGGGTTTTCTTGGAGTCGTTCAGGTGCAGCAGTTTCAGGTATTTTATTCCAACAACCGCATCGAACTGTCGCATAACGTCTGAAATCGATGCAAGGGTGCGGATGTCATAGCCGGCGGTAAAGATATGAGCGGTGTCCAGGCAAACGCCGATTTTCGGTTTGTCCTCAACCTTCTCGATCAAGGCGGCAATCTGCTCGAAACGATACCCGAGGCTGTTGCCCTGACCGGCAGTGGTTTCTATCAAGAGCCTTGCGGTCGTGGGCGGCTGCTTTGACAGTACCGCATTGAGGCTCTCGGCTGCTTTCTCCAGTCCACGGGTTTCGCCGCTGCCCATGTGGCTGCCGGGATGCAGCACCACATCCGAAATCTGCAGCGCTGTTGCCCGGATTAACTCCTGCTCGAGGGCTGCACACGATCGGGCCCGCTGATTTCGGTCAGGTGTAGCGATATTGATAAGATAGGAGGTGTGAGCGGCGACAGCCCGGATGCCGGTATCGGCCCTGGCCGCATCGAATCGATCGATTTCAGCTGGCTTCAGGTTCCTTTCTTTCCAAGTGTTGGCATTTTTGGTAAAGATCTGCAGTGCGGTACAGCCGAGTGCCGCCGCCCGATAAAGAGAGTTTTCCAGCCCACCGGCAATGGATAGATGCGCCCCAAGAAGGCATTGGCTCGCCGGGAGGTGTGGGAGAGCGGACCGGGTGTCTGTCATACAGCGCCGCTTTCATTTATAATGGTTGAGGATTGACCTTGCATATCCATAATCGAAAACCGTTCAACATTCAATTTGACCGGGTTACCATGGACATGCAGCGGGTACCGAAACGCTGGCGTCCTGCAGTGCAGCAGACCGCCATTGAACCGCTGCGCAAATATCCGTCGAACGAGCGTCCGTAAAGCGAGAAAGAAGCGATGCGAGCAGGGTATAACATAATATTGGCAGGCATGCCGGGTGTGGGAAAGAGCACGATAGGAGTTTTGCTGGCCGAGCGTCTCGGATACGGGTTTTTGGACACCGACATCCTGATGCAGACTCGCACGGGCAAAAAGCTGCAACAGATCATCTCGGCCGAAGGGCTCGATGGGTTCCGCCGAATCGAGGAGATAACCATCCTATCGATGTCGGTAACCTCCCATGTGATCGCCACCGGAGGCAGCGTGGTTTACAGCGGCAAGGCCATGCAGCATCTCAAGCGGAGCGGCTGGGTGTGTCATCTGGACATCCAGCCGCAAATTCTGTGCAAGCGGCTGGACAATATCGATACCCGCGGAATCGTGATGGCACCGGGACAAACCATCGAATCGCTTTACCGCGAGCGCTATCCGCTCTACATGCAATACGCAGATATGACCATCGAATCCGGGAATCTGACCCCAAGCCAGGTAGTCGATCGCATCGATGCCTTTTTGGTTGCGCGCGCAAGGGGGGTCGATCAACATTAATTACGGCTTCGGTAAAGCTGAGAAACAACAAATCGGTGTGCAAATATTCTTGGCCGGAACGGCGATCACGGGATCTGACCGGTGAATCGGATCTGCAGCAACCGCTGGTTATTCCTTTTCAATGGGAAAGGTCATGCTGGCACCATACCAGCCGATGACGGATGTCAGCGGTGCCAGCGATAGAACCAGGAGTAGGTAGACGATGCCGGCCCCCTGAAGGCTGTCCATAACGCCGGGATCGTTGATCCGCCAGATGAAAGTGACAATCGCGGCCAGCAGCATCACGATGGTAAGGGGAATCTTGATCGCCACCGGCTTGAGCATCTTGCCCATGTAGTTGTATCTCCAGGTGAGCAACCCGGTGCTGATGGCCACCAGGGTGAACAGGATTCCGCCCCCCAGACAATGCAGTGCGGTCACTTCAAAAGATTTGATCCCGGTCATCAGGTACAAGATATTAAAAAAAGGGGTGGCCAGCATAAACACGATGGGAAAGTGAACCGTCATGGGATGAGGATGCCGGCGAAAAAAAGGATTGCTCTCCAGCAACCATGCAAAGATTTTCGGCAAGGGGACGACCGTTTCATCGGCTTCCTCCTTCAGGGTTCCCACCTGGGAATAGCGAACCAGGACCTCGGGCCCGTGGGGGGCTGCCTGGATGTCGGTGGTCAGATCGGTGCCGGCAGGGTGGCGCCGCATATGCAATCCCCCCTTCCAGAGCTTGCTGCCACTGACATCGTAAACCTTGCCTTTGTGAGCAATATAGGCCGGAGTGTCGTTTTCACCGTTGAACTCGGCCAGCTTCTTCGAGTCGAACTCATTCATCTATCCGTTCCTCCAAAACAGTTTCATCAGAACAATACGGCAGCCAGCACCAGTAAAAGCATCGCCGGCGGGTAGCAGCTGGCGCGGTTGAAAAGCTGCATGGCATGGATACGGCTGCGGGTCTGCTGCAGACGAATGGCAGCCGGTATCAACAGCCAGCCGGCGAGCACCAGAGATACCACGGCAAAGAGGCTTTTGAAAGCGATGCCGGATTGAAAGATCATCGCCACCTTGGCGACCAGCGCCAGCACGAGGGCTGTTAAGGCGACCCGTGCGGCCTTTTCGGGCCCGAATCTTACCGGAACGGTCTGGGCCCGCAGTCGGTGATCCTCTTCAATATCGGCCCAGTCATTCGGGATGTTTTGACCGCCGATCTCCCAAAAAAACAACCACAGGAAAAGCAACAACACAAAAGCCGCCGAAGGGGCCGGATCTACGGCAAAAATCGCTGCTACAGCGCCGGAAGTCTTCACACCGCCGCTAATCAGGGTCCGGAACGGACTGATTCGAAGCATCCCGCAGTAAACAGCCTCCAGCAGACAGCCGGCCAGGAAGATCAGCACGCATATCGGATTGAGCAGGTACGCCCCAACCAGGGCGATGGTGGACCAGCCGATGGTCCAGAGAAGCCCCTCTTTGATGGAGAGCAGGCCCTGGGCCATGGGATGCCGGATAATAGCGGCATCGAGATAGTTATCCGACTCCCTCATTCCACCGCTAAATTGCGCTTTCTGGCGATCGACCCTGTAATCGATGAGGTCGTTGAGCGCATAAACAGCCGTGTAACCGGCGAAAACGGTTACAAGGCCAAGGGCTATCGTTCTTGTCGGGGGAAACGCACCCAGCCAGAGAAGTGCGGCCAGGGCAGGGGTGGCCATATCCAGCAGGCCATGTGGAGTCCTGGAGAGGGCCAGAAACAACTTCAGGCGGGATACTCCGTGATAACGGTTCCGAGCCGATCTGTATTTCAACAGTTGTGTCCTAATTGCCTGCAGGAGCCGGTTGGGAATCGGAGACCGGAATGGGTTTACTCCTTCAGTTTGCAGTCTGCATCCCATTCGGGGCAGGCGGTCTTCATCTCCGATTGAAATTTCGCCATGCACTCACCGCATTCCATGTCGGCGTTGGGAAGTTTGCCGTATCTTTCTTCCATTTCCTCGGCCGATAGAACGGTGAGCCCACTGCAACCGCATTGGGGGCAGGCGCTCTGAATTCGATACTTCTTACTGGCCATCTTCACCTCCACTTGTTCCCGGATCAAGTATTCGCTCGAGCGTTTCCAGCGGCAGTATTTGCTCGGCTATCGCCACATCCCGCACGGTTCGTCCGGTTTCATAGGCACTTTTGGCGATTGCCGCCGCTTTCTCATAACCGATGTGCGGAACCAGACCGGTGACCATTGCCAGGCTTTTTTCGATATTCGCAGCGCAAATCTCCCGGTTGGCGGTGATACCCCTTATACACTTTTCGGTAAAAACTTCAACACCTGCCGCAAGCAGTCGAATCGACTGCAGCAGATTGTGAGCGATCATCGGGATGGCGACATTGAGTTCAAAATTTCCAGACTGGCCGCCAAAGGTGATGGCGGTATCGTTTCCGGCCACCTGCGCAGAAACCTGGAGGACAACCTCGGGGATCACCGGATTTACCTTGCCCGGCATAATGGATGAACCGGGTTGCAAGGCGGGTATGTTGATTTCCCCCAACCCGCAGCGGGGACCGGATGCCAGCCAGCGGATGTCGTTGGCGATCTTAGCCAGGCTTACCGCAAGGGTCTTCAGCACTCCGCTCATCTCCACGGCTGCATCCCGAGCGCCTTGCGCCTCAAAGTGGTTTTCGGCTTCTACAAACGGTATGCCGGTTTCGGCCGCAATTTGGCCGATCACCTTTGCGGCAAACTCCGGGTGTGCATTGAGGCCGCTTCCAACCGCCGTGCCCCCTAAAGCCAACTCGGCCAACCGCACCTCGGTACTTTCCAGGCGCTGCATTCCCAACGCTATCTGTCGGGCATATCCAGAGAACTCCTGACCGAGCGTCATCGGGACGGCATCCTGCAGATGGGTGCGGCCGATTTTGTGAATGCCGGCGAATTCGGTTGTCTTCTGCAACAAAACGTCACGGCAGCGGATCAGGGCGGGAAGCAAACGATGACGAACCGAGATCAGTGCGGCGATGTGCAAAGCGGAGGGAATCACGTCATTGCTGGACTGTCCGCAATTGACGTGATCATTGGGATGCACCGGAGTTTTCACCGTCAGGGTACCGGTTAGAATTTCATTGGCCCTGGCGGCCAGCACCTCGTTCATGTTCATGTTGGTGGAGGTGCCCGAGCCGGTTTGAAACACATCCACTACGAACTGATCTGTAAATTTTCCCTCTATGACTTCCCCGGCAGCCTGTATGACCGCTGCTGCAGTCTTTTTCTCCAACAGGCCCAATTCCAGATTGACTCGCGCGGCATGCTGTTTGATCATCGCCAGACTTCGGATGAACACCGGCGGCAAGGTTAAACCGCTGACGGGAAAATTTTCCGCAGCTCTCTGGGTCTGGGCACCATAATAAGCGTCAGCAGGAACCTGAACCGGACCCATGGTATCGAATTCTTTACGGTGTGGCATATGCCGGTCGTCCTCGGTATCGGTTACAGATGAAGATAAGGGGTCTCGCTGGGGGCGTCAAGAACCCGAAGCCGGCACACCGGCGTCTTTCCAGCCGCAGAAACTCGAGATCGGTGCTCCACGCCGGGTGAATCCGGGATAAAAGATCGGTCCTGTGGGTTCCCAACGATCGAATTGGCCGGTCCGGAGGAAGCGCTGCGCGAAAAGCCGGGCGGTGGTTTCACTGAAGCGGTATCACTTCGATTCAGACACCGGCCGCCGGTGAACCGATCAATCCTCTGACAATTCCCAGGATATCGGAGAGCGTTTCGTCGCCCTTTGAAACAAAGTGGGTTGCGCCGGCCTGCAGCGCTGCCTGCCGGTATTCGGGCAAATCGGAGCTGGTGATGATGATCAGTGAGACCGGTGGGAAAAGAGAGGCAAGTTGAGTGGCAAACTTTAGGCCATCTTCGCCGGGCAGGTGAATATCCATGCATATGACGTGCGGGGTGTCTTCCGAAGCCTTTCGCAGACCTTCCGTGCCCGAGCCGGCCTCGCGCAGACAAATGGATGGACATTCTGCGATCAGGGCGGTTTTCAGCGTTCGGCGAAATGGGCCATAGGCATCGATGATCAAAACATTCAACATCGGCTCCCGCCTGACGGGCGATTGGGTTCCGCCGTTGCTCAAAAGAGCGAGATCTGTCTTGGAAACCATGCTTTGCAGCGCTGATGCAAAGACACACGGATTCAGATCCATCTTTACTGAGCGTTGAACCCATGGTAAATGGGGTGGACACTGTATTTTGACCCGGATAGGGCTTTATTTGCACGTTCGGGATGCAAAAACCCGGGACGGGAGGAGGGTTCTTGCCCACGCTGCACCCGGGACGGATCGATGGGGGAAATATGGGGCAGAATTACAGCATCGTTATTGCCGAAGACCACACGATCCTGCGGGACGGCTTGCGGGCGATGATTTCTTTCTATCCGGAATTCGATGTAGTGGGGACAGCCGGAGACGGTCTGGAGGCGATCCGTCGGGTGGAGATCCATCAGCCGGATCTTCTGTTGATCGATCTCTCCATGCCCCGGATGAGCGGCATGGATGCCATCCGGGACATTAAAAAGCGTTTTCCGCAAACCCGCATAATCGCCCTTACCGTGCACAAGACCGACGAATACATTCTGGCGGCCCTTCAGGCAGGTGCGGACGCTTACATCCTCAAAGATGCCTCCCGGGAAGAACTGATCCTGGCGATCCGGACCGTCCTGGGGGGAAATCCCTACCTGAGCCCCGGTGTTTCGCAGAAAGTTATCGAAGGGTATCTGGTTGGAAAAAAACAGGGAACGCTCGTGTCGGCCTACGATTCACTGTCAGCTCGCGAGAAGGAGGTCTTGAAACTGATCGCCGAGGGCTACAAAAACCGAGAAATCGCCGAACTGCTGTGTATTAGTTTGAAAACCGTGGAAAAGCACCGTGCCAACCTGATGAAAAAGCTTGATCTTCACAATGCTGCCGCGCTCACTTCCCTGGCCATTGAAAAAGGGCTCGTTACACCCTGAAATGTGCCGATTTACAAATTATCCGTCAGTGGCCGCCGGCCAGCAAATGCGAATTTGAGTCCCGCTGCCCGGTGCGGAAACGAGCTGAAAATCTCCGCCGGTCAGCTCCGCTCTTTCCCGCATACTGGCCAGGCCGATGCCCCTTTCCTGGCTTTTCAGCGATAAAACCCGCTCCAGGTCGAATCCGGTGCCGTTGTCGGCAACAAACAGCCGAATGCGGGAATTCGGTTTTCTCAGGCTCACTTGAACACGGTTGGCCTGGCTGTGTTTGGCGACGTTGTTCAGCGCCTCCTGCAAAATCCGGTATATAACCGTTTTCAACCGGCCCGGAATTTCATTCTCCTCGACCGCCAGGTCCCGTTCAATCTGAATCGCAGCATAAAGAGTCTCAAATTCGCGGCAGAGCCAGCCGATAGTGGCCAGAATACCCAGATCGTCCAGGATGGAAGGACGCAAGTCTTTACAGATTCTGCGCACCTCTTCGATGGTTTGCCGGGTGAACGGTATCAGCGCCTTTATTGCATCCAAGCGGGTGGCTGCGGGATTTTGCTCCACATCGCGCAATACGTTCTCCATCCCGAACTTAATGGCAGTCAAGGCCTGCCCGATACCGTCGTGAAGTTCGGCGGCGATTCGCTTGCGTTCGTACTCTTCGGCACCCAGTAATCGACCGGAGAGAATCCGCAGTTCCGTCTGGGACTTGCGCATCGCCATTTCTGCCAGTCTCCGTTCGGCAATCTGATCGGTCAGCAGCCGGTTGGCTTCGGCCAACTCGGCGGTTCGCTCCCTTACCCGCCGTTCCAACTGCTCGTTGGACCGGCGCAATCCGTCCTCGGCCCTCAGTCGCTGAATGGCTGCACCGACCTGCAAGGCAGCATCCTCGAGCATCTCCACCATCTCAAGCGGAACCCTGTTCTCCCGGGAATCTGCCACATGGATCAAACCAAAAATCTGCTCTCCGAGACGAATGGGAATCAAGGCGATGGATTCGTGGCCGTAGTTATTGCACACACTGCAGGTCCATCCCCGTGCGGCTTCAGCGGCGTTTTTCAAAAAGCGGCTTGATTCGTTTGTAAAAAAGGAACCGCCCGGCGTGCAACACGACAATCCCGAATCGGTATGCTGTCGAATAACCCGGATGCACATGGTGTCGCTGTCGTGGATCGAAAGCGGGTTTTCCTCGTCGAGAAACTCTTTGCTGTAGCCGCTGAATACAGCGAAAGGGATGCCGCCCCGCGTATCTAATATCCGCATTCCAACGGCGCTGCAACCGCTGATCGCCTGGATTTCCTGTACGAACTCCTCCAGCATGGGAGCCATCTGAGAATGGCGGTTGACAATTTGCAGGAAGCGCTGGGACGCTTCCAGTTTTTTTCTGGTTTTTTTCAACTCGCTGATGTCCCGAGTCACCGACAGCAGGTAGGGTCGATCATGTAAAAGGATCACCCGACAGGAAACCAGACCGGTTTTGATTTGCCCGGATCGAGTTCGAAATTCTGCTTCCAGGTTGTTGACCTCGCCGGCCTTTCTCAGCTCAGATATCATCTGTTCCCTGTCTTGCGGGTTGGCCCAAATCGCAATGTCCACGGAAGATTTGCCGACCACCTCGTCCTTGAGGTACCCGGTAAAATCGGTAAAACCTTCATTTACGCTGACGATGATAGCGGTGTCGATCTCGGCGATAGCGATGGAATTGGGGCTGGTATCAAAGGCGATCCGGAAGCGTTCCTCGCTCTGGAGCAGCGCCGATTCGGCATGCTTTCGGTTGGTGATATCCCGAAAAATTTCCAGTTTGAGAATGCTGCCGTCGGGATTTCTCAGCGGTGTGTCGACCAAATCATAGGTTTTATTGGTTTTAGCCGAATACCATTCCCAACGGACCGTCTGGCCCGAAAAGACTGCCTCATTCTTACACCAGGAGCAGGGGGATTGGCGGTTGTGGAAATACGCGTAGCATTTGCGATTGTTGATCGCTCCAAACTCTCTCTGCAAGGCCGGATTGATATATTCGATCCGGTAGCGGTCATTGACAAGATAAACGCCATCTTCCATGGCGTTTAGGATGCCGGTGAGATTGTCGCGTTCGACGGTCAGTTGTGCTTCTGTTTTCTTGCGGTCGGTGACATCGATCAAACCAAGAAGCAGGTGGGAACGATCCCCCGGACCGATGCGCTCTGAAAGGCGCTGCAGG
>JAHEIV010000419.1 GCA_024639205.1 Deltaproteobacteria bacterium
CACATGCCTCACCGAATCTGGCTTCGCGTTCACCAGGTGTTTCCGGAGTTGCCTGCAATCAAGAAAAAAGTTCGTCAATTGGAAAAACAGTTGCAACAGCTTCTGGGAGAAGATAGTTAATCAGTGGATCTGCGAGTTGTTAAATCCGGTGCATCCGGTCTTTTTATTCTGTGCAGCGGGAACAATTTCCCCCTCGCCATCGAGCATCGGCGGCTGCCTTTTTCACTGCTGCCAGTATGCAGAGATCTCAGAAGACCTGGACAATGGATTTGAACAAATTACCGGCCTTTCAGGCAAATCAGCCCCTGGATGTGAAGAGATGTTGCCGCAACAAACCATTTAAGATTACAGGATCTGTGAGCAATGAAAAAGGAGAAAACCGAAATCATCGACATTCAGCGTATTTTAGAGCTCATGCCCCATCGCTACCCGTTTCTTCTGGTGGATCGCATACTGGAATTCGTACCGGCCGAGCGAATCAAAACGCTGAAAAATGTCACCATAAACGAGCCGTTTTTTCAGGGGCATTTTCCCGACGTGCCGATCATGCCGGGCGTGCTGATCGTTGAAGCGATGGCCCAGTCCGGCGGGCTGCTCTACTTGCTGACCAAAAAGCCAAAAAGAAACACCTATGTTTTATATTTCATGGGAATGGACAAGGTCCGTTTCCGCAAACCGGTCGTTCCCGGGGATCAGCTTTTATTTGACATCAAGATCATTCATTCCCGGGAAAAGGCACTGAAGATATCCGCCACCGCCACCGTAGACCGGCAGCTGGCTGCCCAGGCCGAACTGTTGGCCGCCATAGGAGAGCGAGAATGAAAATTCACCCAACTGCCATTGTCCACCCCAAGGCTGAAATCGATTCGGATGTGGAGATCGGCCCTTATACCACCATCGCGGAAAACGTCTTCATCGGGTCCGGCACCCGGATCGGATCTCACACCGTCATCGAACCGCATGTCACCATCGAGGCGGATTGCCATATATTCCAGTATGCCTCTGTCGGGGCAACGCCGCAGTCGCTGAAATTCAAAGGCGAGAAGTCTTATGTAAAAATCAATCGCGGCAGTATCGTCAGAGAATTCGTCACCATTCACCGGGGAACGGACTTCGGCGGAAAGATAACCGAAATCGGAGAGAAATGCTTTCTGATGGCATATACCCATATTGCCCACGACTGCATCATCGGACGAAAAGTCGTGATGGCCAATAACGCCACACTTGCCGGGCATATTCGTATCGGGGACTACGCCACTATTGGAGGCCTTTCGGCCATTCATCAGTTTGCCAGCGTGGGTGAATACGCTTTTATCGGCGGAATGACTGCCGTTCCGAAGGACGTCCCGCCTTACGTGCTTGCCTCCGGGGAAAGGGCTCGTTTACACGGCCTGAACACGGTAGGTCTGAAACGTCACGGATTTAGTAAAAAATCCGTGTCTGAACTAAAGAAAGCCTACCGGATCATCTTTCGTATCGGGCTCACGCTCACCCAGTCCATCGAACGGGTGAAAGCCGAGGTCGAGCAGGTTCCGGAGGTCGTCAATTTCATCGATTTTATCCAGTCTTCTTCGCGAGGCGTTACCCGATAGGGGCAGGCCAGCTGGTTCCATCACCTTGTCGGGCACGGTAGCAACCTATGAGAATCGGACTCATCGCCGGCAGCGGCCAATTTCCCATCATTTTCACCAAGGCGGCCAAGAAAAAAGGGTATGCCGTATATGCCGTTGCCTATGTCAATGAAACCGCTCGGGAAATAGAAAACTACGTGGAGGAGGTTCAGTGGCTCTATCTCGGGCAGCTGAAACGTTTGATCCGTTTCTTTAAACAAAACGCAGTCGCTGAAGCGGTCATGATGGGAGCGATCCGTAAAACGCGGATGTTCACGGATGTGCGACCGGATATGAAAGCCATCGCCGTGTTCTCCAGGATGCGCCACACCAATGACGACAACCTTCTGAGCACTTTTGCCCGGGTGCTGGAGGAGGAGGGAATCACCATCAAGGCCTCCACTTTTCTGGTCCCTGAACTGCTGGCACCGGAAGGATGTTGGACCAAGCGAAAGCCCAGCCGAGCCGAGCAGACCGACATCGATCTGGGATGGCGACTTGCAAAAGAGATCGGGCGGCTTGACATCGGCCAGTGCGTAGTAGTGGCCGGTGGTTCGATACTGGCTGTGGAGGCCATCGACGGCACCGATGCCACCATCCGAAGAGGCGGTCCGCTTGGCAATGGCAATGCGGTCGTGGTGAAAGTCTGCAAACCGAACCAGGATACTCGTTTCGACATTCCGGCAATTGGGGTAGATACCATTCGGACGATGCACGAAGCCGGTGTTCGAACCCTGACGGTGGAAGCCGGTAAAGCGATCGTCTTCGATCGCGACGAGATGGTCGATCTGGCGAATCGCTTTGATATCTCAATTCTGGCAAAGGGCGATTGACGGTACTTGCCAGTCGGCAGAATGCAATGGAGCCGCGCATATTCATAAAAAAAGCGAGATGAGGTTGATTTGAAACTACCGAAGGACAATATCCGCGTAGGGGTGGTCGGCACCGGTTATCTGGGAAAATATCACGCAGAAAAGTACGCACGCATGGAAAATGTCGAACTGGTCGGCGTTGCGGACATCGATCCATCGGCTGCAGAAGAGGTGGCCCGCCGGCACCGCACCCGGGCTTTTACCGACCACAGGGAATTGTTCCAGAAAGTGGATGCGGTCAGCATCGTGGTTCCGACATCTCTGCATTTCGATATTAGTCGAGAATTTCTCGAACACAACGTGGATGTGCTGATTGAAAAGCCGATGACCACCACTATTGATCAGGCAGATGATCTGGTTTCATTTGCCGAATCCAGGGGACTCATCATTCAGGTCGGCCACCTGGAGCGATTCAACCCGGCCGTGGTGGCCCTGCGCGGCATCGCAAAAAAGCCTATGTTCATCGAGTCCCACCGTCTCAGCGTTTATAAAGACCGGGCTCTGGACGTCAGCGTGGTGCTGGATCTGATGATTCACGACATCGATTTGATTTCGAACTTTGTCGGCTCCGAGATCAGCAGCATCCATGCTGCCGGGATTCCCGTGACGACCGATGAGGTGGACATCGCCAATGCCCGGCTCGAATTTGCCAACGGTTGTGTTGCTAACGTGACCGCCAGTCGGGTCTCAATGAAAAATGAAAGAAAAATCAGGCTGTTCCAGCGTGATGCCTACATATCGGTAGATTTCGCCAACCACGGGATTACACTGGTTCGCCGAAACGAACAGGTGCGCGATAGCCTGATTCCGGGCATGGAGATACAGCAGCTTGATTTTGAGAAGGGCGATGCCCTTGAAGACGAGCTGAAGGCGTTTGTGCAGGCGGTGGTCGGGCGAAA
>JAHEIV010000420.1 GCA_024639205.1 Deltaproteobacteria bacterium
GATCCGGCCCTGAAAAAGGCCGAAACGGCGGTCTTTATTCAGTGTGTCGGCTCCCGCGAACCCGAGCGGATGTACTGCTCGCGGGTTTGCTGCACCCACTCGGTGGACAATGCCCTGACGCTGAAGAAGCTCAATCCCGATATGAGCGTGTTTGTTCTGTACCGGGACATTCGAACTTACGGCGAGCGCGAACTGCTCTACCGTGAGGCCCGGCAGGCCGGGGTGATTTTCGTGCGCTACGGCCTGGAGAGCAAACCGCAAGTGTCGCTGAACAACGGTCGTATCGAGGTTCAAATTGTGGACCACGTCCTGGGCCGTCCGATCGGCATGGCAGCGGACCTGCTGTGCCTGGCCACCGCGGTTGTTCCCAACCGTGACGACCGGCTGGCCAATTTTTTCAAAGTGCCGCTCAACGAAGACGGTTTTTTCGTGGAACGCCACGCCAAGCTGGGACCCTCCGAGTTTGCCACCGACGGGGTATTTTTGTGCGGGCTGGCCCACTACCCCAAGCCGATCGATGAGTCGATTGCCCAGGCCCAGGCCGCCGTCTCGCGTGCAGTGACCCTGCTGGGCAGAGAGAACATTTACACCAGCGGCAACATCGCGATGACCGATCAAAGGGACTGCAGCAGTTGCGGGGTGTGCGTTTCGGTATGCCCCTACTCGGCGCCTTCGTTTATCGAAAGCGGCCCCTTTGCCGGCAAAGCCGAGATCAACCCGGTACTGTGCAAGGGCTGCGGTCTGTGTGTGGCCTCCTGCCGCTCCGGAGCCATTCATCTCAAGGGGTTTGACAACGACCAGATCTTTGCGCAGATCTACAACATCAGCGAAGAGGCTGGATAAACAGGCACCCTGCGGTGCCGAATGCAGATAAACGAGTGATGCGCGCATATGGATCGGGGTGCGGACATCCGGATTCTAAAAGCGTGCCGACCAAGGAGAAGATCGCAATGTCGGATTGGGAACCGAAAATCGTGGCGTTTTTGTGCAACTGGTGCAGCTACGGGGCTGCCGACCTGGCCGGTGTGGGTCGCATGGAGTATCCTGCGAACATCCGGGTCATCCGCATCCCCTGCACAGGCCGCATGAGCCCCAAGTTCTTTCTGGCCGCACTGCGCGAGGGGGCCGACGGCGTCTGGGTGTCCGGGTGACATCCCGGCGAATGCCATTACCTGGAAGGTAATTACTACGCCCGCAGAAAGTTCAACCTGTTTCAAAACCTGATGGAACACATGGGGATCGAACCCGGCCGCCTGCAGTTCTCCTGGGTCTCCTCGGCGGAGTCGACCAAGTTCGTCAGCGTGGTCAACGAAGTCACCGACATCATAAAGAAACTGGGACCAAACGACCGGTTCGTGAAAAAAGACGTGAGGGTAGCCTGACATGACGGCAACTATTGACAGGATCAAGGAAATCGTCCGGGGGGTGCTCACAGATTGCCGGGTGGATCTGGTGATCGGTTTTCGCAAGGGAACCGTTGCGATGATGAACGAGCCGTGTTTTATCAAAAGCCCGGACGAGGCCGATCAGCTGGTGTGGGATTCCAACTGCGGCATCAACCTGGCCAACTACCTGGCCAACCGCACCGGGAAGATCGGCATCATCGCCAAAGGCTGTGATTCGCGCAACATCGCCACCCACATCATCGAGAACAAGATCCAACGCGATCAGCTCTTTATCATCGGCGTTCCCTGCCAGGGCATGGTCGACCGGCGCAGGATCATCGCCATGTTCGACGGGGAGGTTCGCGAGGTGGTCGAATCCGACGGCCGGGTGACCGTCAAAGGGGCCGATTTCGAGAAAACCCTTGAAAAATCCGAACTGCTCCAGCAAAACTGCAGCCTGTGCACCCACCGCAACCCGGTGATCTTCGACGAGATGGCCGCCGATCCGGTGGAGGAACAGCAAAACGTGGACCGGTATGCCGACGTCAAAGAGATCGAGGCCCTGGACTCGGGGCAGCGATGGGAATATTTTGAAAAACTGCTGGAGCCTTGCATCCGTTGTTATGCCTGCCGCAACGCCTGCCCGCTTTGCTACTGCCCCACCTGCTTTGTGGACGAATCCCGGCCCCAGTGGGTGGGCAAGAGCCAGAACCCCGTCGACGTGCGAACCTTCCATTTTCTGCGCGCTTATCACTGCGCGGGTCGCTGCACGGACTGCGGGGCCTGCGAGCGGGTTTGCCCGGTGGGGATCAATATGCGGGTTTTTACCAAAAAGCTGGAAAAAGACTGCTTCGAAAATTTCGGCTGGGAGGCGGGTCTGTCGCCGGACGTGCGGCCACCGCTGGACACGTACAGTCCCGATGATCCGGATGATTTCATCAAATAGCACCGTGCTGACGGTCGGGTGTTTGCGCACCGGCAGTGACAGGCACCGATCCAATCGGACAACATGAACACCACTGAAGGTTTTCGACATGAACGTCATCAAAATCGATAAAAAGGACTGGACAAAAGGTTTGGATCGATCGCGCAAATCCTACCGGCTCGTCGGTCCGGTCAAACGGGCGGGTGACGACCTGGCCGCTTTCCGCGAACTCACCGACAGCGAGCAGCCCGATCTGACCGCCGCCGATACGGTGCTTTCGGCCAAGTCCGTTGTCTATCCGCAGTCCGAGGTGATGTTTACCTACACCACCGACAAAAACAGCCCGGACTGCAACGTGCTCAAGCGACCGGACGCAGCCTATTCGCCGCGCGCGGTGATCGGAATCCGACCATACGACGCGGCCGCGATATTGATGCTCAAGAAAAACTTCGACACCACTGAATATCGCGACCCTTACTGGTGTGATGCCTACGAGGCCTGCACGCTTGTCGGCCTGGCGGTAAACGTGCCCCTGAGTACCGATTTTAGTACCAGCACCGGCAGCGGCCCGTTTTCCGAGAAGGGCCTGGACGTGCTTTTGGTGGATATGCAGAGCCACTATCTGGCCAAAGTGCTGACCGACAAAGGCGCAGCCTATTTAAAGGTCGCCGGTTGGAAGACGGCCGCAGACGAAAAAAAGGCTTTGCAGCAGATCGAGGAAAAAAAGGCCGCGGCCGAAGCCTTGATCGTCTCTTCGGTTTCCACCGGCAAGATCGCCGGCAAATCGATCCTGGATCTCTACAATGCCGATTTCTGGGAGGATGTGGGATTTTCATGCATCAACTGTGGTACCTGCACGTACGTGTGTCCCACCTGCTGGTGCTTCGACATCCAGGACGAAAGCAAGGGCAACACCGGGGTGCGCTACAAAAACTGGGACAGCTGCATGTATCCGTTGTTCAGCCTGCACGGATCCGGACACAACCCCCGGGGCACCAAGACGATGCGTGTGCGCCAGCGCTTCATGCACAAGCTGAAATACTTCCTCGACAAATACGATG
>JAHEIV010000421.1 GCA_024639205.1 Deltaproteobacteria bacterium
CCGATTTTGACCGTATGTCCGTCAATGCGTCCGGATACGCCGTTTGGCTCGATCCTGATATCGGTGACTGCTGCCGGCTCGATCGCATGTGTTTTGCCCCGACGCTTGAGTTCCAGGGCAATGTGGTGATCCGAATTTTTCTCGAGGGCCACGGCCAAGGCGATGATCTGATCGATTGGCAGATGGTCTAAGGGCAGGATATCCAGCAACCGCCACCGGCCCGTGGTCAGGGTGCCGGTTTTGTCAAAGATAAAGGTATCGACCTGCCGGGCCTGTTCAAAGGCCGTATAATCCCGCACGAGGATCCCTTCGCGGCCGCAAAGGGAAATACCGGCCACACGGGCTAAGGGAATGGCCAGTCCCAAGGCGCAGGGACAGGAAATGACCAGTACGGTGACGGCCCGGATCAGCGCTTCTCCCGGGTCCAAACCCTTGAGGTAACCATAAATTACAGTTCCCAAGGCAAGCAATATAATGAAGGGAACAAATCCATTTAACAGGCGGTCTGTTTTGCCTTCGAAGGCCGTCTTCTGGCCGAGGGTTTTTTCAATGATTTTCATCATCTGCCCCAGGGTGGAATCATCCCCCACCGCCAGGGCCTTGACTTTGAAACGGCCGCGGCTGACTTTGGTTCCGCTGCGGATGGCGCTGCCCAAGCGCTTTGGGACCGGCCGAGCCTCGCCGGTCAAGGAGGATTCATCGACGAGTCCGTCTCCGTCGATCACCCGTCCGTCGGCGGGAGCGATTTCGCCGGCATCGAGCAGGAACAGGTCATCTTTTCGCAGGTATTCCGCCGAAACGTACCGTCCCTCCGGGTTATCGCGGTTGCAGATCTTTACCTTGGTTGGTTTCAGTGCGAAAAACGCATCGAGATCCTCGAGGACCTTTTCCTTGGCATTTCGTTCCAGCAGTTTCCCAAGCAGCACCAGGGCAACCAGCATGGAGGCCGTGTCGAAATATAAGTGGATGTTTCCGCGATCCAGGTTGTAAACGCTGAAAAAATAAGCACTTGCAGCGCCGATGGCGATAAGGGTTTCCATGCTGAAAGCGGCATTTGAAAAACCGGCCAGGGCTTTTAGGAAGATAAACTTCCCGCCGTAAACCATCACAACCGTGGCCATGATGAAAATTGGCCACGACAGCTTGGTCACCGCATCCGGAGAAAGTGAACTGAAAAAACCCGAATAGAGGGCAAAGGAAATCATCATCACGTTCATGGTCAGAAAGGCGGAAACCGCAAAGCGGATCGTCTCCCGCCGCTGTTCACGAGCTCGGCCCCCTTCACCGGGCGCGGTGGCATGATAGCCGAGACGTTCGATAATTGCGATAATCCGATCCGGCGAGGTGCGAACCGGATCGTAGACACAACGTAGACGATCGGTGGAGAAATTGCATCCCGAACTCAAAATCCCGGAGGTTTTCTTCAGGGATGCATCGATCAGCCAGGCACAGGCTGGACACCACATGCCGTCGATCCTGAGCTGTAGAATAAGGTTATTCGGAGCGGCGGCGGTGTCTTCGAAGGGGGAGGATTCGGCACCATCATTGTCGGCTGCCGCTGCCGCGATCGGTAACTCGGGCGGTTGGTCGCCTGACATGAGGTCGGCCTCCGATGCGGGAATGATCCCCAGGTCCCGACACTGTTTGAACAGGTCGGTATCCCGAAATTGCGACGGATCGCCGGCTCCGGTGGCGGTGATCAGCATACTGAACACCTGCTTGCATCCGATACAGCAAAATCTGTAGGTTCGCTCTGTAGCGTTCAGGCAGTGATGGCCGTAGCGCAGCGTCAAACCACACAGGTCACAATTGTCAGTCACTGGCTTCATCTCGGGATGGTCCTTTAATGGTTGCCAGAAAACGTTCCGTTACTCGAACGTTTTTTTTTACAACCACTTATACCGCCTTTACTTATTTCGGAATTTATTTTTGAAACGCGGTATAAAATAAAAAAGTTCCGCCGCAACGGAACCTTTTTTTCGACTAATTGAGCCGGTTAATCAAAGAACCGGGAAATATTTACCGTGTACCGAGGGATTTGACGAACGCTACAATTCTCCAACGATCGTCCGGGAAAATCGTGGTCCCAAGGGCCGGCTGTCTGCCACTGCCACCGACGCCGTAACTGATGTGCTGAAACAGGGCGCCCTCTGATTGAGATTGAACCTTCGGGCTTCTCAGGTCGGTAGGCAGCGGTGCGAAACTCTGCCCCACGGTTCCGATTCCGTCGTAATTGACCCCGTGGCACTGCTGGCAGAAATTATAATATTGCTTGGCCCCTTCTTTGATCACCTTGGGATCCCCGGAGGGCAGCGGGGACTTCAAGCTTTCGGGACTGGCCGCCCGGTATAAGGCCTCACCCCCGTGAACCGGCACCAGGCCGGCTTCCATGATCGGCAATGGTTGTTCATAAGGCTTGACCACCGGAGTCTCTCGCATTCTCCCGGAAGGAAAATTGTTATCGTAGTACATCAGCACATTGTAAACGACGGTAACGGCAACAACGGCGATGACCAGCACAATCAGTTTTTTCATTTACTGTCCTATGGCATTTTGTTTTGGCGAAGGAAAGAAGCTCTCGTCCCAATTCTTTCCGATCGGTGGATACTCGCTCACGGGCGGATAGTCACTTGCGTCTCCCTCAACGTGCTGTGGGAAAGGAAAATACTCGTAAATCGCATAGGGAGACTCTCCGGGGACATCCTTCACCGGCCGATAGTCCCAGTCCGGCTGCCCCCGGTCCCCGATAATAAAGTAAGCCAATCCGCCTTTGAACGAAATGATCAGGAGTAGAAAAAGGATGATCAACCATGTCATCAAGGTCGATTCGCGGTGCTCCGTGTGTTCCATTATATGATTACCCCCCCAAGGCCTATAAACAAAATGTAGCCTAACGCCCAGATAACCGTACCAGCGAGCACCATGATTAACACCAACGGGAATGGCGCATTTCTACCCTCTATACCGCCAGGAAATTTTTCGATAATTTTCGACCGTTTTTTTTCAGATTCGCTGGTACGAAAATAAGCAAAAGACAGTCCAGCAGCAAAAACAAAAATGAAAGCCCACGCCGGCAGCAGGTATAAGGCAAAGTGTTGGATATTCAACAGTTCAAAAAAGCGCATCATTGACCTCTATGTATTAAATATGCAGCAAAATTTGCCGTCGTTTTGCAGTTTGTCAGCAGTATATCTATCAACCTCATGCCCCTTTGATGATGATGTAGGCTATCACGACAGCAGTTGAAATCAACCCGGAACATGCCAAAATAAATAGTATAAAAATCTTAATGCGATAATAACGCGGTGCTTTCACTGGAGTTGCGTCTGCGGCACCTTCCAACGGCAAATAGCGCGCCCGCTGCTGATCC
>JAHEIV010000422.1 GCA_024639205.1 Deltaproteobacteria bacterium
AAGGGGTCGGCATCGGTTTACGACCCACTGAATTGCTGATTTTCGGCAATCCGAAAGTGGGGGCTCCACTGATGAAATGTGGCCAGAGCATTGCCATCGATTTACCCCAAAAAGCCGTTATATGGGAAGATGAGTCCGGAACCGTTTGGCTTACCTACAACGACCCGGATTACCTGGCCGCCCGACACGCTATCGACGATTGCAAGGAAGTTTTGACCAAAGTGCGCACGGCCCTGAATAATTTCGCAACCGCGGCCACCAAACCCTGACTGCGGAACTGCGGCACTATTTCACTGTGAAAACGATAAGGATGCGGGATGCCTGCTCAGGATCCAACCCACAGTAAGCTGATCGGTTATCTTCTTTGGATCTTCGGATTCACCGGTTCCCATCGCTTTTACTTTGGTAAACCGGTAACGGGAACGATCTGGTTTTTCACGCTGGGTCTGCTGGGGGTGGGATGGCTGATCGATGTATTTCTCATCTCTTCGATGCGCCGCAGCGCATCGCTGCGCTTTCGGGCCGGGCAGATCGACTTCAACATCGCCTGGGTGTTGTTGACTTTTTTCGGGTTGCTGGGCCTGCACCGCATGTACATGGGAAAATGGATCACCGGCATCGTTTATCTGCTGACACTGGGTATTTTCGGCCTGGGTTATCTTTACGACTTCTGGACGCTGAATGACCAGATCACGCTGATCAATGCATCCGCATAGATACTCCCGGCACTGCCGCGACCCGGCTCAAAGCGCCGCTTAACAGGGTCCTGCGATCGCACTGAAAATATCAAATAACCGCAGCGGGTAACGCGTTTTTTCTTTTGGTTTTTAATCCGGCACCTCATTCCGTATATGCAATGACAATGAAATTTCTGCCTGCGGGGGAAATGGATCATGGACAACCTGCCTGCAACCCTGTGCTTTTGCAGCAGTGGGAAATGCAAAGTCGCCTGTTTCGCTCACCGAACTTGACCAGTCATTGCTGGCCTGCTATGAGATCTTGACACATCCGCAAACCGGTGCAACATTTTTTCCTGGCCCGCCATTGGTGGGCTTGTTCCATTCAGTTTGCCCGCCGGTTGACGTGCGCTGTCGGTGGACCGTTATCGCGTGGGGAAGCGACTGCAAACATGAAAGATAATCCAAAGCGGCAGCCCGAATCCAATGGCAAACAGCGATTCGTGATGTCTGAGCAGGCGGAGCGGGTTGAACAGCCGGGAAAAAGAGAAACCCCGGCCACAGATGAAAGAGCGACGCGCTACGCGATCAAAACGGTCGAAAACGATCGCTTGCTGACTTGCCTGGAAACTCCCCACCTTACGGTAAATATTGAAGCCGGCTTCACGGTTTCAGCCTCTGCAGCAAGAAAATCAGCTCATGGGACCATCTACCTGGACGGTGCTGCCCAGGGTGAACCCTTCCTGGACAATGAAAAGAAAATTTACAACTTCGATCACCACGAAGGGTGTGTGCGCGCGTTCACATTGGCCACGTGCGAGCAGATCCTGGTAATGATCCTGAAGGGTTGGGATCTCAGAGACCGGGAGTGGAAGATTTTTGCCAACGAGCCCGATCTGGATACGGTCCTGGCCATCTGGCTGATATTCAATCACCTGAATATCAGTCGCAAAGATCCGCTGCACATTCGATTCCTCTATGCACTGGTTCGCTTAGAGGGAACGATTGACGCCCTGGGATTAGAATTCAGGGAGTTCACCGCATTTCCGGCCGAGCTGCTGCGCAGGGCGCAGTTGGTCATCGACTTTTTGCGCAAAGACGAGATCCAGCTGAAAAAAGACGGCCTCTGGGAAGAGATCGACAGCCTGGAATACACCGCATCCATTCTGCGCAAGATCGACCGCATTGTCTACAAATCACGTGATTTCAACGACTTCAGGGGTGTTTCCGAATTGGCCCGGGTCGATATCAGCGAAGACAAAATCGTGACGGTGGTGGAGGCCGAAAGTGGTATCTACGAAGTGGAACCGCAGCTTCAGCATCTTTACGGAAACCGTCTCGGCCTGGTGGCACTGCGCAAATCCGAAAATGTGTATACCTTGCGTCGAATGGATCTGTTTATGCCCTGGACGTTGGAAGCGACGTATGAGCGGTTGAATCTGATCGATCCGGCCGTACGATGCGCAAAGGCGACCAACCGCTGGGGGGGATCGGCCGACATCGGTGGTTCGCCACGGGGGACCGGTACGCAACTCACGCCCCGGGCAATTGCCAGGGCCTGTCGCGACGCCCTGCAGAAACCGAACATCAGGGGGCAGGCAACCGGACTGGCAAAAACAGCATTGATTATAGCCGCAGTGGTGTCGGTGGGTGAAATTTTTCGTTTGATCTGGTCGCTGTCCTTCGGGGACAATACACCGCAGGGGCTGCTGCAAAATCCTGGTTTCGGATTTACCATCGCCCTGTGTGCCATCACCGCGGTCATATTTGCCCTGCCGTATTTTCGAAAATCCTGGCGTTTTCGAGTCGAACTTCCGCGGGGAAAGGACTGGTGGTGGTTGCTGCCGGCTGTTCTTTTCTGCGGCTACGGTGGCGGCGTGTGGATGCCGCCTCAATACCAGACCGAACTTCAATTTGCAGCGCAACTGGTTCTATTTGTCCTGCTTGCTCCCGCAGCGATCGAATTGCTGTTTCGGGGGCTTGCGCTGGGTCTTTTGACGGAAAACGCTCCGATTCAGTACTGTGAAAGCCGCTGGTTTCTTTCATGGCCGACCGTCGGATCCGCTTTTCTATATGCCGGATTTATCGGATACGTAAAACTCGTGGCGACCGGCTCGCCGTCGGCGGTGTTTACAAATTGGACTTTCGGTAACATTTTTGGTGCGTTCGCATTCGGCATCGTCGCCGGTATGGTACGCGAACGCGCCCAGAGCGTACTGGCAGCCGCATTGTTTCACGCCCTCGCAGCGCTGGTGGTTCTTTTAACGACTGCGGCATGGCTGTGACCGGAGCCGGGAAACATTGAGACCCCGGCCATCTTACCTTGTTCAAGCGGCCACTGTTTGCCTCCGGCTCTGCCCCGCCCTATGCCGCCAGTACAATCGAACCACCGGATTTCGGTGGATCGCAAACAGTGGTTCAACACGCATGACTCGAAAATACCCGGCCGAAAAAAAATCTATCGGAAACCGTGCATGCGCATCAGCGCTGGTCCTGATGGCCGTGTTTCATGCGATCGGCGGATGCGCCGGCGTGTTTTCATCGGTTATGGATGAAATGGCAGAGAGCGTCACCAGGGCGATAGAAGACAGCGACGACCTGGAAACGGTCGCAGAAGGAATGCCGGCGTATCTACTGATGGTCGATGGCCTTGCTCAGGACAATCCGCACGCAGCTTCGCTGCAGAGAACCG
>JAHEIV010000423.1 GCA_024639205.1 Deltaproteobacteria bacterium
ACTTGACGACGATGAGCCGTTATGACTGGCTGCCGTTGCCGATTACCGCCAAGATCGACACGTTGAATGCCAAGCGTTTCAAAGCTTCGGTCGACAGGCATTTGCAGACACGGGGCCTTGTGGAAACATCCCAGCAGCCGGATTTTTTAATCGAGACACGGATTGGATCGCTGAAAAAGATGGACAAAACCGGCGGACCGCAAGATTATGGCATCTACGTGGAAGCTCAGCCACAGCTGTTCTTTGTCAAACCCGATACCCGGCAAGTCCTGTGGTGGGGTCAAACGCGTGTGCGAGTCAACCAAGGCCTGTCTCCGGAACAAAAGGATGCATTGATAAAGGAAGCGGTCGCGGCAATTCTGCAGAACTTTCCACCGCCGGCAGGAAACTAGCGATTGAGCCACAGGCGCTGACAGGCGGAGTTCTGATCATCGTTTTGCATAATATTCAATCGGGCGATTTCTGACAAAATCATACGCCGGAATCGACATCCATGCACCGAACATTGCGCTCGGAACCAACCCCCATGGATGAATAAAGACAACATCGGCGGTTACCGTTTCAAGGGTCGTCCGTTCGGTGACATCCCGATGTTCTTGGAACTTGGACTTTCGGGAAAGGATTCCCCGAATTCAGCCGGTGTTGCCATCGACATCATCCGAGGCGCCAAACTCGCCATCGACCGCGCACCGGAAGGGGTGTTGATCGGCCCATCCGCTTATTTCTGCAAGCACCCGCTTCGCAAGCTCACTGACGACAGGGCAAATCGAATGACGGGAAATATCATCTCCAACCGCATCGACATGAATCCACCCGCAAATAGTCCGAATTAACGGCGAAAAGAAATGGCGTCCGATAACGCGGAATTCCGTGGTGAAACCCTCCACCGGTCTTCCAACCCGAAGCTGAGAACGGCTCAGGCGGACAGCAATGGATCTGCGAACAAGTGCTATAGGTAAAGGCTATTACCGTCTGCTCAAAAGCCGGCTGCTGCCGCTGTTGAATCGCTGGGAGCTGAATCCCAACCATCTGACAGCAGCCGGTGTCGCACTGGCAGCTCTGGTTCCTCCCGGCTTTCATCTTCATCCGGTGGCCGGCTTTGTCCTGATGGGCCTGTCCGGCGTGGCCGATACCCTGGACGGGGTAATGGCCAAAAAAAGCGGCATCACATCGCAGGAGGGTGCGTTTCTGGATTCAACCCTGGATCGCATCTCCGATTTTTTCTACCTGGTCGGCTTCTGGATCTTGTTCTTGCAGGAAAGACATCTTTGGCTGGCCACCGCCCTCGTGCTCGCCGCGGTGCAGCTCACATTGATGATCAGCTATGTGAAGGCCCGCGGCGAGGCGCTCGGAGCAAGCTGCGGGGTCGGATTCATGGAACGTGGTTGGCGTACCGTATACCTGCTATTCTGGGCCCTGACGGTGTGCGTTCTCCCCTCCCAGCGCGCCATCGTGTTGTGGATCGGGCTACCTGCCTACCTGCTGCTCACCCTGCAAACCGTCATCCACCGAATCCGGCATATACGATCCCAGCTGCGCGGCTGATATCCCGTTTCAATCGGAATTGATTTGGAATCATTCCCTGCCGGGTGTCACGGGTTGTCCCTGCGATGCGGTTTTGAGAAGGTTATCCGATCGGTCGGCAGGCACACTGTAAGTTTGAAGGATAGACGCCTTTACAGATTCGACGCGCGCGCGGTCCAGCACGATCTTCAGTCCCAGCTCGCTTTGAAATGTGATGATGGGCTTTTTTTTCGATTGTTCCACGGCCCGGATCAGCTCCTGCAGGTTGCGGATTTGCCGTCCGTTCACGGAAACAATCCGCAGATCACGAAATTCGTGATACCCGCTGTTGACTTCCGCCGGCAGCACTTTGGACAGTATGACGGCCTCTTCCCCCTGCACATCCGGCTGGCCATACTGGTAAAGGGCCACAAGGTTCTTGGGTGCACTGTTGTACCAATCCTGGCCCCAGGACATCAGGTAGTTCTGGGTCAACGGTACGAAAATCAAGCCGCCGTAAATGAAATACGTCGGCCGAACGTCATACCGTTCCCGGGCAACCAGGTCCAACGTGCCCACTGCGCGATTCAAATTGACATTCAGTTTTTTCGGCCGTCCCCGGCGAAGCACTTCCAGTTCCATTTTTTGGCCGATCTGGTGCCTTTGAACCAGATAAGCCGAACTGGTGCGCTCCCGGGAACGAAATTCGATGGTCCCATCATCCGCAACGGGTTGCCCGTCAATCGAAAGGATGACGTCACCGGGCTTTACGACCCCTTCTGCCGGTGCCCCGGGCAGCACATTGAGCACCAGCACACCGGTCTGCCGGCGCTGCATTCGGTACATCTTTTTCAGGCTTTCGTTTTCCATGGACTGAATCACGATGCCGTCTTCCGGAATCCCGTCGTGGCGTCCATCTGTCAGATCTGCCAGAAAGTGCTTGATCACCGGCGTCGGCACCATGTAACCGATGTTCTCCGAGTCCTCCAGGTACTGCATCACCACTCCGCTGACCCGGTTGCCGACCAGGACCGGTCCGCCGCTGTTTCCTGAATTGATTGCGGCATCGATTTGCACGGCAAGCAGTTCGATGGAGCTGTGGGCATAGGCATCGTGTTCGATCCGCGATATCACTCCTTTGGTGATGCTGAGCGTGTCGCCGCCCTCGGGAAATCCGTAGACGGTCACCTCCTGCTGTACTTCAGGCAGATCTCCCAACCGCAGCGGAACGACGTCTTTGAAAAACGTCGCATCGTCGACTGTGATCAGGGCCAGATCGGCCGCATGCGAGACCGCGATCACCCTGGCGGTGTATTTGGCCGCATCCCCATGCCGGCGTACCTGGAGAAAACTATGATCGCTGACGATGTGCGCGTTGGTCAAAATCCGCTGGCCATCGATCACGCAGCCGGAGCCACTGGAAAAAGTCGGCCGATTCAAGCTCCACGGATCGTAATAATACGGCTCGATTTGAACCGAATAGATCTTGACCACCGAATCCCGAATGTCATTGTTTTGGGCAGATGCCGCTGCCAACATCGGAAGGACAGTTGCGCCGATGACAAAAACAAGCGCACCGATCTTCAACAGGTGGGCCTCGGAAATACAAAACCGCAGATATCGAAAACATTTCTTCATTGACGAACTCCTCGAAAAACAATAGGTGAGCGACTCAGACTGTAATGAATATGGCTCCGAATTTCAAGTCCGCAGCCATCAATGTCTCAGCCTCGAACCCAAAAACAACCGGAGGAAACCAAATGATCATCCGCCAACTCTCCGTGGGAATGATGGACAACTTTTGCTACATTGTCGGCTGTGAGGAAACCCGCGATGCCCTGGTCATCGACCCGGGCGCCGACG
>JAHEIV010000424.1 GCA_024639205.1 Deltaproteobacteria bacterium
TACCGCAACACACGCTCCAAGGGATTCGGCGCCGAGGTGCAGCGGCGCATCATCATCGGCACCTACTGCCTGTCGGCCGGCTATTACGATGCTTATTACGGCAAGGCCATGCAGGTGCGAACCCTGATCATGGACGATTTCAAAAAAGCTTTTGAAGCCTGTGATGTGATTCTGGCCCCCACCGCCCCCACCCCGGCCTTTCGAATCGGTGAAAAGATCGACGATCCGCTGACGATGTACCTGTCGGATATTTTCACCCTGTCCGCCAATCTGGCCGGCATCCCGGGCATATCGATTCCCTGCGGGTTTTCCTCCAACGGTTTGCCCATCGGGCTGCAGATCCTGGGCAAACACTTTGACGAAGAAACCTTGCTGCAGACCGCTTACCAGTTCGAGCAGGCCACACAGTTTCATAAAGAAAGGCCGCGCCTGTGAGTTGCAGGTCAAATAAAGAACCACCAACATCGTAACAGCTAGGAATTTAACTGAATATTAACATTGAGGGAAAAGGGGCTGCGCCATGACCACCGTTCAGCCGGACAGTGAAAACATTCGCAGGGCCACCAAATGGCTCTTGGAGGAACGCCCGTACCGTGCCGATATCCCGATCGCCAAACTGATCGAAGAGGCCTGCATGAAATTCGACCTGTCACCGATGGAAGCCGAATTCCTGCAGCGGCTTGTAACGGATGAAAATCTGTAGATCGCTCCTATCGCTGTTTATACCGACCGTCGGTTTGCCTTGCCGGTGCATCCACAGCGGTCACTATGCATTATAACGATGTCCATTATTCGAATACTGCCGGAGATCATCTCCAATAAAATCGCTGCCGGGGAAGTGGTCGAGCGCCCCGCCTCCGTGGTGAAAGAGCTGGTGGAAAACGCCCTGGACGCCGGAAGCGAGCGGATCCTGGTGGAAGTGGAAAAGGGCGGGCGCTCTTTGATCCGGGTGTCGGACAACGGCAGCGGGATGAGCCGCGACGATGCGCTTTTGTCCCTGGAGCGCTACGCCACCAGCAAGATATTCAGCGACCTGGATCTTTTTTCCATCCGCACCCTCGGTTTTCGGGGCGAAGCGCTTCCCAGCATCGCGTCGGTCTCCCGGTTTACGCTCGTTACCCGGAAGCCCGAATCGGATGCCGGCACCGAAATTAAGGTCGATGGCGGCAAGATCAAACAGGTTATCGATGCCGGAGCGCCGCCCGGAACCTTGATTGCCGTAAAGCAGCTGTTTTTCAACACGCCGGCGCGCAGAAAGTTCTTAAAGTCGATCGGCACCGAGATGGGCCACATTGCCGAGGTGGTTTCCAGTATCGCATTGAGCCGTCCGGACGTGCACTTTACGCTGATCCACGACAACCGGACGGTCAAAGACTGGACGCCGGCCGCTCAAAAGGACCGGGTATTCGACATTCTCGGTCGTGAGGCGGGCAGCAACCTGGTGGCGGTTGAAAAGGCGGTCGAGGGGTATGCAGTCCTCGGCTGGATCGGCTCGCCAAGGGTCTCTCGCCGAACCTACCGGAGCGTTTTTGTTTTCGTCAACGGACGCTATGTGCGCGACCGCATGATACAGCACGCTCTTTTCGGTGGATACAGCCAGCGTCTGGTCAAGGGCCAGTACCCGCTGGCCGTGCTGTTTGTGACCGTGCCGTTCGATCAGATGGACGTAAACGTGCACCCCACCAAAAGCGAGGTCAAGTTCGCCAGGCATCGCCTAGTGCACGATCTGGTCCAATCGGCCGTCACCGAAGCCCTGCGGGGCCATGATCGACACCGGTGGACCCCCGCTGCGAAC
Organism: Deltaproteobacteria bacterium; assembly: GCA_024639205.1. Taxonomy (GTDB): domain Bacteria; phylum Desulfobacterota; class Desulfobacteria; order Desulfobacterales; family SG8-13; genus SG8-13. Next base: position 1,796 of record JAHEIV010000424.1, read on the forward strand.
AGCATAGCAGAGCAGCGGGCTGCATACCGGCCGTCAACCGCCCCGCTTGCAGAGCGCTTCGAACGGCAGGAGTCAGGGGTAGCACCGGCCGGGCCCGCTGCCGGTTACACACCCGATACCGCCGGCGTTGATCGGGCATTCGAACGCCAAAGACCGGCATCGAGGGTTCGGCCCGAAACCGGTCGCACCCAGGAGACCATCTGGCCCAAAAGAAAATTTTCGGATCTGCGCGTTGCCGGACAGGTGATGAACACCTACCTGGTGTGCGAGTCGAGCGACGGGCTGATTCTCATCGACCAGCACGCCGCCCACGAGCGGATCGTGTATGAAAAACTGAAAAACCGGTCCGCCGGGCAGAACACCGGTGTGCAGAAACTGCTGGTGCCCGAGACCGTTGAGCTCGGGTTTCGGGAAGCCGGCATCCTGAGAAAGCTGCTGCCCGATTTTCAGGCGCTCGGGCTGGAGATCGAGCCGTTCGGGGGGGATACCTTCGTGGTGAAAGCCGTGCCGTCCTTGCTGGCGGAACGCGAGATCCAACCGCTGGTTATAGAGATCACAGAGAAGCTGGCGGCCGGTGAATTGTCACCCGGTCTGGATCAAGCTCTGGACGAGTGCCTGAAAATCATGGCCTGCCACTCTTCGATCCGCGCTCGCCAGGATCTGAAGGAAAAACAGCTTGAGGTGCTTTTAAAGGAGCTGGACGAGTGTGAAAACCCGTCCCACTGCCCTCACGGAAGACCCACCTGGATACAGTGGAATGTCAAAGAGTTGGAGAAGCTGTTCAGCCGAATCGTTTAGGTCTTCGCCGTTGAATCAAAAAAATAGGGGGCGATTCGCCCCCTATTTTTTCATTAAACTAAATCAGACGCCAGACGGATGGTGCTGACTTAGAGGAACTTCCACTGGGCACCGATACCGAGACTCCACACTTCTTTCTCGTACTTGTAGCTGGCGCTGTCCGTTTCGTCCTCGTATGTAATAAAAGTTCCGCTTGCTGTAAACGCCCAACTTGGAAATGGACTCCACACCGCACCTACGCCCAGGGAACGCGCGTCGAGTTTTGGTTCTTCCGGGACCACATCGAGCTGATCCTTGTTAATTTTGATGTCGGTCCACAGGAAGCCGCCGCTGATCTTCCATTGGGGATTGAGGATATACTCGGCGGCAAGTCCGATTTCCCAGCTATTGCCCGCGCCGTCCAGATCGCTCTCCCAGGTGGCGTTTTTCTCGAAATAATACACGAAGCTGCCGTCCAGTTTAAACGCGTCGGTGAACTTGTAGGCGCCTCCTAAGCTGAGCAGGGCGGGCAGGTCTTCCTGTTCCTTGCGGCCAGCGGTAAATCCCAATCCAGGGAGGATATTGCCTGGATCATTTTTGATGTCGAGTTTGAAATCGAGTTTGACTTTGGATTCATAGCGAATGCCGAAATTCCACTGGTCGGTGGGTGTGATGTTCAATCCGATGATGCCGCCCCACCCGTCGGCATTGTCTTTTATTTTGGCTGTAATCGGCCCTCCGCCGATGGCTGACGTGTCCGCATCGAGTTGCAATTCCTTATACGCATCGACATA
>JAHEIV010000425.1 GCA_024639205.1 Deltaproteobacteria bacterium
CAGATAGTATCACGGGGATGAGAAAGCTGTAACGGGCAGACAACCGCAGGACGGACAGCTCTTTTCCGGAGAGCTTTGCTGATGCCCACACCACGATGCGGTAGGCGTCAAGGAGCAGGCTCCAGGACACAAACAAAAACAGCAGCCCCATCCACAGGTATCCGACATAGGCCAGCAGCCGGGCGCCGGTGTCCAGTTGATAGCGTTCCAGAACGCGCACCAGCGCCGGAGCAGCTACCATCAAGACCATGAAGGCCGTGGTGGCAATCATTACCGCCAGGTTCGGGTTCAGCGCCCGTTTGAGTTTGATCAGGGCAAACAGGTGAAAACAGCTGTAGAGACCGAAAAATACGATAAAAAACATCATCAAACGCCCTATCTCATTTTTTCTGGCCGGAGGCATGCGGCTGAAGGTGGTGCACCGTGACGGCAACGCTGAGGGGCCGCAGAAAAGCAACCATAACAAATCCGATCGCAACCAGTAAAGTAAGCGTCAGAAAAGCGGCCCGGTAGCTTCCGGTAACGTCAAACAGGTAACCGGTCAGCAGCTGGCCGATCGAACCGCCGAGCGTGCCGCTGAACAAGACGATGCCGAAGAGAAGACCGTGGGAGCCGGTGCCGAACAGTTCGGCAATCGTCGGTGAGATCACGGTGAAAAAACCGCCATGGGCAAAACCGTAGATCACGGCAAAAAGAAACAGCATCCAGGCAGCTCCGGTCACCTGCAGCCAGACAAGGCTGCAAAGCATTATAATAAAACAAACGATCAGCGATCGTTTCCCGCCCAAGCTGTCGCTGACCGCACCCATCACCACCCGGCCGAGCATGCTTACGCCTCCGATTGTCGATATCACAGCAGCTGCGGCGACCGGATGCAGTCCCTGGTCTCTGGCATGCGGGACGATGTGTACGATAACAGCGAACATGCAGAAAAAAACAGAGAACTCCGCAACGCAGATGATCCAAAACTGTTTCGTGCGGGTGGCTGCTTTCAGGCTCAATCCGCTCTCTGTCGAGTCGGCAGCGTTGCTGCGGCTTCGATTGCTGCTCCCGTCGGGAAGCAGACCCATCTGCTGCGGATCACGGCGCATCAGTTGAGCCACCGCCAGCAGTGCGATAAATGCCGTTGCTCCAATAATCAGATAGGCGTTGCGCCAGCCATAGCCTGCAATAAGAGCCGTTGCCGCAAGCGGCACAACGAGTTGACCGAATCCCGTGCCAACCTTTACGATACCGGACATCGTACCGCGACGCTTTTTAAACCAGCGCGTAACCGTGGACAGCGTGATGACATCGTGGGTGGCAAAGCCGATGCCCACCAGAACGCCGTATGACAGGTAGAGTTGCCACGGAGCGCTCAGCCGGGACATGAGCATGTAGCCCAGCCCCAGGGAGGCGCCGGATGCCATCACGATTAACCGGGGGCCGATTTTATCGTTCAAACTGCCTGCAAGCACGGCCCCGGCGCCCATGACCAGAAAGGCCAGCGAAGAAGCTCCGGATATGACGGCTCTTGACCAGCCAAATGCCGCCTGGAATTCTTTAAAGAAGATCCCGTAGGTAAACATGGCACCGATGCTCACTGCCTGGATGAGGAAACCGGCCGCCACGATGTTATAACCATAGAAGTATTTGGGCTTCAATTGGCCTCCCGTTTGCATGCTTGCAGCTGCAAAAGAGGATACTGGTTCAGCGCCCGATCCAGTTGTTTCGCATCGCCGAGCAGTTCGTTTAGTTGGTCCCAAAACGCTTTGCTGTGGTTTTTTATACGCGTGTGGACCAGCTCGTGGAGGATGACATAATCCATCAAATCCGTCGGCAGTCGAATCAACTGTACGTTCAGGCTGATGTTGTTTTTCGCCGAACAACTTCCCCAACGGGTTTTCTGGTTTTTGACGACAACCTCGTTGTAAGGATACCCGAATTTTCGGGACAGTTCATCAAGCCTTTCAACCAGGCGCCGGCTGGCTTTGCTGCAATCGATGGGGTGGGTCTTTTCCAGCTCGATGGCCCGGCGCTCGATCGACGCTGCCTTTTCGATTTGTGATTTCAACCAGGAGGCCTTGGAGCGGGCCACCTGCTCGGCGGACCGGAAGGTCACTCCTCGCGGCACGGCAACGCGAACCCCAGTGAACGGTCTAACGGAGAGACAGATGTGCCGGGCGCGGCTGCTGCGCTCCAGCTGCACCTCTCCGACTCCTTGTATCCGGACCGTTTTCAATTTCAACCCTTGCTTTCCTGCCGCGGGCAGCATGAAATGAATTTGACTTTGGCGTTTATCTGTGGTTCAGGTGCAGTGGGCCCGAATCGCATCCCGCCATCAATATGAGCGCACATATCCATTTGTCAATCAGGTGATCAATGCACAACCCCCCACCACCGGTGATCCGGCTGGAGAACATCAGCAAATCTTTCGGTGCGGTGAAAGCCAACCGGGATATCAGCCTCGACATTCGTGCCGGGCAGATCAAAGCGCTGCTGGGTGAAAACGGCGCCGGCAAGAGCACCCTGATGAGTATGTTGTCCGGTCGCCTGCAACCGGACAGCGGTCGGGTCCTGGTGGACGGAAAGGAGACCGCCATTCGATCCACCCACATCGCCCACCGGGTCGGTATCGGCATGGTGTATCAGCATTTTATGCTGGTCGAAGCGATGACGGTAGCAGAAAACGTGTTGCTGGGTCAATCACCGAGTTTTTGGCTGCCGCCCTCCAAAATGCTGCAGCAGGTAGCCGAATTGGCCTCCCGCTTCGGCCTGGCAATCAATCCGGCGGCCCGGGTGTCGGAGCTTTCGATGGGCGAGCGCCAGCGGGTGGAGATTCTCAAATTGCTGCACCGGCAAAGCCGCATATTGATTTTTGACGAACCCACCGCCGTCCTCACGCCCCAGGAGATCGATCAACTGTTCGAAGCGCTGCGCCAGATGGCCGGCCAGGACAAGGCCATTGTCTTTATCAGCCACAAGCTCGACGAGGTCATGGCGCTGGCCGACGAAATCACCATATTGCGCAAAGGAGCGGTCATCGCGGAGATGAAAGCCGGGGATGTGCGTTCCAAAGCCGATCTGGCCCTGAAGATGGTCGGCCGGGAAGTGGTCTTACAGGTAGACAGACCACCGGTGGATTCCCGGCAATTGATGCTGCGCATCGATGCACTCAACGGCAGCGGACTGGCGGACATTGACCTGCAGGTACGCCAGGGGGAGATTCTCGGTCTGGTGGGAGTAGCCGGAAACGGTCAAAAAGCGCTGGTGGAGACCATATGCGGGCTGCGCCGCCCGGAAAGCGGTAGCGTGAAGATTCTGGGTCTTGGCTGGGAGCAATTCTATGCCCGGCACAGCTGGGACGGCAATCTGATCT
>JAHEIV010000039.1 GCA_024639205.1 Deltaproteobacteria bacterium
GGATCTCGGGCTGCAGATGAACCTTTTCGAAGTGGAAAAATCATTTGACGAAAGCAAGTACACCTTCTTTTTTACCGCCGAGGGACGGGTGGATCTTCGTCAACTGGTGAAGATGCTGGTCAAAGAATTCGGTGTGCGAATCGAGATGCGACAGGTCGGCATCCGCAACCAGGCCAAAATGTGCGGTGGAATCGGGCGATGCGGGCGTGAGATCTGCTGCTCCTCCTTTCTGGACAAATTCGGACCGGTATCGATTCGAATGGCCAAAGAGCAAAATCTGTCCCTGAATCCCACCAAGATCTCCGGTCAATGCGGACGCCTGATGTGCTGCCTGACTTACGAGTTTGATGTGTACCGAAAGCTCAAAAATGATTATCCGAAAGTCAATTCCTGGGTGACCACGCCGTCCGGCAAAGGCAAAATCATCCGCCACAACGTGATGACCGGGCAGGTTACCGTTCGGCTGGAGGACGGCGAGGAAATCGAACTGCAACGCAAAGACGTAAAGCAGAACGCAAATTGACCGGAACCGGCCCGCCCTGTTTTTTACGCATAACGGATGAACAGCTGGAAATTTCGGAAGCGACAGGCGCCTTACCGGACCGTTCGGATGAACCCATAACTGCAGTCGGCACAAGGAAACAGCCATGACCGAACCCTTTTACGTCACCACGCCGATCTACTACGTCAATGCCCGCCCGCATCTGGGTCATGCCTACACCACGATCATCGCGGATGTGATCACCCGCTTTTACCGCATGTGCGGCAGCGACTCCTTTTTCCTGACCGGCACCGACGAGCACGGCGACAAGATCGTGCGGGCAGCCAAAAAAGAGAACACCAGCCCCCGTCTCTATGTTGATCAGATCAGCGCGATGTTTCGCCGGCTGTGGCCGGAGCTCAATATCGACTACAGCCAATTCATCCGCACCACCGATTCGGACCACATCGCGGTGGTGGAGCAGATCCTGCAAAAAATCTACGATGCCGGAGACATCTATTTCAGTAAGTACGAAGGCAAGTACTGCTTCGGCTGCGAGCGCTTTTACACGGAAAGAGAGCTGGTGGACGGCAAATGCCCGGACCACGAGACAGCGCCGGAGACCATCAAGGAATCCAATTACTTTTTCAAGATGAGCAAGTACCAGGACTGGCTGATCGATCACATCCATCGCCACCCGGATTTCATCCGGCCCGAGCGCTACAAAAACGAGGTCCTGTCTTTTTTGAGAGAGCCCCTGGAAGATCTGTGCATCTCGCGGCCCAAATCCCGCTTGAAATGGGGCATCACCCTGCCCTTTGACGCCGATTACGTCACCTATGTCTGGTTCGACGCCCTGCTGAACTATGTATCCGCACTGGGCTACCCGGACGGGGAAGGTTTCCGAAAATACTGGCCCGTGGCCCAGCACATCGTGGCCAAGGACATCCTCAAGCCCCACGGGATTTACTGGCCGATTATGCTCAAAGCCGCCGGAATCGACACCTACCGGCACCTCAACGTGCACGGCTACTGGAACATCGAGCAGAGCAAAATGTCCAAGAGCCTGGGCAACGTGGTCGAGCCGCTGGAGCTCAAAAACATATACGGGCTCGACAGCTTCCGGTTCTTTCTCCTGCGGGATATGACCTTCGGGCTCGACTCCAGCTTTTCCGAAAAGGCGCTGGTTGGGCGCATCAATTCGGACCTGGCCAACGACCTGGGCAACCTGTTTTCCCGGACACTGACCATGGCCGGCAAGTACTTCAAGGCCGTGGTGCCGGCGGCCGATCCGAAGATCGACGCCGACCTGCAGCTGGGACTAAAATCGGCGGCCGCCGATACCGTCAGCGCGTATGAAGCCGCCATGGCCTCGTTTGGATTCAACCGCGCCCTGCAGGCTACCTGGGATTTTATCGGCCGGATGAACAAATACATCGACGTGATGGCACCCTGGGAACTGGCCAAAAAGGATTCGAGCCGCAAACAGCTCGAGGTGGTCATCTACAACCTGCTCGAGGGGCTGCGCATCATCTCGGGGCTGATCTATCCCGTAATGCCGCAAACGGCCGAAACCATGCAAAAGCATCTGGGCCTGGATCCGTCGGAGGCCTTTTACACCCTGGATACGCTCAAATCATGGGGACAGCTGACTCCCGGCACCCGCCTGCTAAAATCGATCATCCTGTTTCCCCGGATCGAGGTGAAAAAAAGCAGCCAACCGGCAACGGAGGAAGGCACGCCGGAAACAGGCAAATCCGATCGGCTGCCCGAGATCGGCATCGATGAATTCGCCCGGGTGGACCTGCGGGTGGCAACCGTTGTGAAAGCCGAAGCCGTGCCCCGGGCCAAGAAACTGCTGAAACTGGAGATCGAACTGGACGAAAAGCGAACGGTGGTTGCCGGCATTGCCGGCAATTACGAGCCGAGCGAGCTCATCGGAAAACAGATCATCGTGGTGGCCAATTTAAAGCCGGCCAAAATTATGGGAATTCTTTCCAACGGCATGCTGCTGGCCGCCGTGGACAAAGACCGCGTCACCCTGGCAACCCTGGACCGGCCGGTAAAACCGGGAACACGGCTGCGATAGGCGACCAAAAGCCGCAGCGTTTTGCAGCACGCAGCGGTTCACGGCGGGCAGGAAGCGTTTGCTTGCCGGCAGTAGGCCCGAAAGGGTAGTTTTGAAAGTGCTTTGGCCGGAGGCGCCCGGCTTTGGTCGAGCGGCGATGCCAATGCGCGCATCGCCTTTCGCTGCGACCGGCAACCAGCACAGCAACAAATTAACCCAACGGATTCGCAAATTTATGGGCAAGCTACCGGATTGTTTCGGCATCATACCGGCCCGCTACGCATCGAGCCGTTTCCCCGGCAAGCCGCTGGCAAAAATTCTGGGCAAACCGATGTTCTGGCACGTCTACCAGCGGGCCTGCCGCTGTGAGCAACTCACCCGCGTGGTGCTGGCCACCGACGATAAACGCATCGCCGCTGCCGCCGAGCCGCTCGGCGTTCCGGTGGTGATGACCCGCAGCGACCACCCCAGCGGCACCGACCGCGTCCTGGAGGCCGCCGAGCAGCTGCAGGTGCCGGCCGATGCGGTGGTGGTCAACATCCAGGGAGACGAGCCGGTGCTGGTGCCGCAGATGCTCAGCGAGCTGGTGGCCCCGTTTGCCAGCCCCGAAACCCGGGTGACCACGATGGTTCGCAAAACCCCGCTTGGCGATGTTGCCGACGAGGATGCCGTGACCGTGACCTTTTCACGCTCCGGCCGGGCGCTGTATTTCACCCGATCCGTGATCCCCTATCCCCGTGAAGGGACCACCGATGCGGCCTACGAACACGTGGGAATGTATGCGTTTCGCATGGAAGCGCTGAAAACTTTCGTCCAGCTGGGCCCCAGCCGCCTCGAGAAAATTGAAAAGCTCGAGCAGCTGCGCCTGCTGGAAAACGACATTGCCGTGCACGTCGTGATCACCGAGCACTTCAGTGCCTACGTCGATCGACCCGAAGACATAGCGACGGTCGCCCGAATTCTTGAAAAAGAAAACCAGACGTGAACCCTAAGAGGATCTGAACCCAAATGACTACCGATGCTTTTTCTTTTCGCCGCAGGCTCCGGCACTGGCGGTCAGCGCTGCCGGCGGTGCTGAAAACCAGGGTATATGTCGGCCGCCACCTGTCCAGTGTACCGCAAGGGTCCATTGTACTGCTGCCATTGCGTTTGACCACTATTTGTTGCGGGGTGGCGGGCATCGTGGCCTTCAAGCCCAAAAAGGCCCCCAGCACAAAACTCTACCTGCCCGCGCTGCAAGAGGCGGCCGAAAAGGTGTGTGAATGCGGGTACGACACCTGCGGCGATGACACCGAGCGGCTCACCCGGGAATACCTTTGCGGCGACAAAGCCCTGGAGCGTCTGCTGGCATCGGCCCAGACGCTCAAACGCAGCGAAATGTTTGCCGCCGTCGCTGCAGACGCCGATGCCCGGCAGGCTATCGAAAGCCTGGCCAAGCAGCTGCAAAACGTCATCGCGGCCGAATCGAAATCGCTCGCCGATTGCATGGGGCACCTGCCCGCAGAGACCGTCGACACGATTTCAAACCGGGTGGAATGCCTCAAGGACGTGGCCTGGTGCCTTACTTCGGAAGTGCTGGCCAACCTGGAAAAAACCGATGAGCTGCTGGGCGCCGAAACAAAGGCGAACATCGAGCAGCTGGTGATTTACAAAAATATCAATACCGTGCTCAACAGCATCGATCGGCTCGAGGTTCGGGGGCGGGATTCGGCCGGATTGTCGCTGATGTTTGTACTCGATCAGCCCGGTTTCAAAAAGTTCGAGACCGCGCTGGGTCGCACCGATCTTGCCGAGCAGTTCGGCCGGCGCTGCGAAGGCGAGGTTCTGGGAAACGGCAACATCAGCGTTCGTCGGTTCGAAGATGCCGGCCGGCAGCAGGTCTCGGTGGCATTTACTTACAAGGTTGCCGCTGAAATCGGCCGGCTGGGCGACAACGTCGCGTTTATCCGCGAGCAGATCCGCGAGGACCAGGTTTTTAAAACGATTACGGGCCTGCCGCACCTGCATCACACCGTTTTGTCGCACACCCGCTGGGCATCGGTGGGCGCCATCACCGAGGCCAACTGCCACCCGGTGGACAACCACCAGGTGGGCGCGCGCAGCGACACCGGTGCCGTCATCCACGTCTGCTTAAACGGAGACATCGACAACTACCTGGAGCTGAAAACCGAGCATGAAAATGCCGGCAGCGTTTTTCACAAAGATGTTACCACCGACACGAAGGTCATCCCGCTGCAGGTCGAAAAGTACTTCCGGCAGGGCCATCCGCTCGAAGAGGCATTTCGCCTGGCGGTAAACGACTTCAAGGGATCTCATGCCATCTGCATGCACTCGGATCTGGCTCCGGGTAAACTTTTTTTGGCCCAGCGAGGCAGCGGTCAGACAATCTTTATCGGCCTGGCCGAAGACCACTACATGCCCACATCGGAAGTATACGGATTCGTGGAAGTCACCCCCCGCTATCTGAAACTCGACGGCGAAAAAACCGCCCCCGGCAAGGGCGACGACAGCCGCGGGCAGATTTTTGTTCTCGACCAGCAAAGCGACGGCGGCCTGTCCGGCCTGCAGGCCATGTACTACGATCAAACCCCGCTGGCCCTAAAGCCGGCTGATGTCAAGCACACCGCCATCACGACCCGGGACATCGATCGTCAGGATTACCCCCACTATTTTTTGAAAGAGATTTCCGAAGCCCCCGCATCGGTGGAAAAAACTTTGCAAAACCGCTGGAAGGTCAGCGGCAGCGATCCGTCCCAGTTGGAAGTAACGCTGGGAGAAAAGGTGGTGCCGGCCGGGTTGAAACAAGCGCTGCTGGCTGCGCCCTCGGGCATCCGGCGCATCTATTATGTCGGGCAGGGCACTGCCGGGGTGGCGGCCCTGGCGTGTGCCGACATCCTGCGCTACTACCTGGACGATCCCGGCTTGATGATCAGTGCGCTGAAAGCCTCGGAGCTGAGCGGTTTTACGCTCAAAGAGGGCGATACGGCCGCCAGCATGGCAGACGCGCTGGTGATCGCCATCAGCCAGTCGGGCACCACCACCGACACCAATCGAGCCGTGGACATGGTGCGCGAGCGCGGCGCTCACACCCTGGCCATCGTCAACCGGCGCGATTCGGACATCACCTTCAAAGTCGACGGCGTGATGTACACCAGCAGCGGTCGGGACATTGAAATGTCGGTGGCCTCCACCAAGGCGTTTTACTCCCAGATCGTGGCCGGCGCGCTGCTGGGGCTTTTCATCGCCGGGTTGAAGCAGCGCCGAAGCGCGGAGTTTATCAGCGCAGAGATCGGGCGGCTGCTGGAGATCCCGGCTCACATGCGCAGCGTTCTGGCCACCGCCGATCAGATCGGAACCTCCGCCCGGCGGATCGCCACCAAAAAATATTACTGGGCCGCGGTGGGCAGCGGCCCCAACAAGGTGTCGGCGGACGAAATCCGCATCAAGCTCAGCGAGCTGTGCTACAAGACCATCTCTTCGGATTACGTGGAGGACAAAAAACACATCGATCTTTCCTCCGAGCCGCTGATCATTGTCTGTGCGGCCGGCACCCGCGGCACGGTGATCGGCGATATCATCAAGGATACCGCGATCTTCAAGGCCCACAAGGCAACCCCGGTAGTCATCGCCGATGCGGGCGAGCAGCGTTTCGACCCTTACGCGGTGGACGTGTTCCACGTGCCGCCGGTCAGCGAGCACCTGGCGCCGATCCTCAACACCCTGGTCGGCCACATCTGGGGCTACTACGCGGCACTGGCCATCAACGAAGGCTCGCGTTTTCTCTACAAGTTTCAGAATTCGATCCGCAAATCGATCGACAACTTCACCGCAACGGGCATGGACATCTACGAAATCATCCTGGAGAAAGGTTTCAAGGAAAAGATCGTTCGCTTTTACAGCGCCTTCCGGCGCAAGAAATCCAAAGGGCGCTTTCCGGCCATTATGGGTATCGGTGCCGCATCCGATTTGACGCTGCTGCTCAAATACCTGGCCGGCCGGCTGCCGGTCAGCGATTTCGAGCTCGACTTCGGCGTGAAAGGCACCCCGCGAAACATGCTCGAGAGCATGTTCACCAGCCTGGCCGAGTCGATCAACACCATGGCGCGCCCGGTGGATGCAATAAAACACCAGGCCAAAACCGTAACGGTGGGAACCAGCCGCATCAGCGAAAAAGTGGAAGGACTGCTGTTTGAATCCCTGGCGGCCCATCAGTTTTCAACCGCCCAGCTGACCACCAGCAACATTTTAGTGCTGCGCAACCTGCAGGAAATCATCTCCGACATCAAAGGCGCCATCCGCTATCGTATCGGCAACCTGAACCTGCTCGGCGAGCTCACCGATGAGTCCAGCATCGAGGTGGAAAAGAAAGAAGGCGTGCTGGCGGCGCTGCCGTCGCGGGTGGAATCCGACACGCAGCTGAAGGGCACCAAGCGCATCATCGTGCGGGAGGGAAACATCTACATCGGCAAGGGACGAAAAGACGATCGCAGCATTGTGGTGATTCCGATCCTCTCCACCAACCCGGAGACCCCCGGCATCATCGATCACCTGCTGCTGCTCAACATCGGTTTCAGGGAGAACGTGGCGCTGCCCGTCAAGCTCAAGGCGCTCGGCGGAAAGCTGGAGCGCATCAAAAACATCGTTCAGGAAAACAGCGTCACCTGGAAAAACGAATATATCGAGCAGGTGCAAATGGATGAGCTGTTCGGCCGATCGGCGGAAAAAGTCGGTGAGTTTATTGTCACAACGGTGGCGTAACTTTTTTATTTTTCAGTGATTGCCGGTATCTTTGGCAATTTCCAACAGCCGGACATCTTCGCGGTCGACCGCCCGGCCGGCCGCTTTTTTTGAAGCGATCAAATCCTGCCGGCAGACGACAAAAAACGCCTGCCCCCGGTAATCCATTACTTGCTTGCGCTCCCATGCCTCTGAAAAGACGATCCCGGGAGTTGTTATTTGGACGTCAATTCGAACCCGATCCTTAAAAATAGTGATTTCGTTTGAAAGGATTTCCTCTTCATTTGTGAGCGAGGCAGTACCCAATCCCGCATCGAGTAAGGCATTCAGCAACCGGCGGGCATTTTTGGGGGTAGGTTCGATCAGGATGCCTAAATCAAAAGTGGCCCTGGGTACACCGTATAGCACAACGGCGATTCCTCCGATAACCAGGTATTTCACATCATGCTTTTGAAAGGACGCGAATACGTCCGTTAATTTGTTCAGCATCTTTTTGATCCGCAATACCGGGATTGATCGTCAGGGCCAGGTCTGTAAAATCGCATAATAAATCCATTCTTTCGGCCAGGGATAAAGACCGGAACCATCGTACCTTTGCTTCGATGGATTCATCTTCGCGGTTATGGGAGATATTTTGATTCATATTGGCAACTTACTATATTCTTGCTGATTTTTCAATGCATCGCTGTTACCCGAACGGCAGCTTCGGTTCAAGCACCCGGTATGCAGCCTGGCTGCTGCTGGCGCACGCTTATCGCCGTTAGAATAAAAGATGCAGAATCGTTACCGCCAGAGGTCCATACCGATTTGTCAACCGGTAACTGGATCCATTTTCTGGCAGATTTTCGCACCCCGCCGCGTGCACCCATTTCCCAATTTCTAGTTTTTTGTCTCCCCTTTTAGCTCTCCATAAGCGAGCCTTCTTTTAACCTCCCCATATTGTTACATTTTATTTGACATCGCTACCTTTTTGTCTTATACTAATAATTACCTAGGTGATTTGGATGGCTATTTTTGATGCGAATAGACACCTCTCGGCAGCGGTCATCAAATGATTTCAGCCGGGAAAAGAGCCACGCGATGCCGGAGATTTCATGTTTACAATCCGGCTTTCGCAACTACGTTGTAGGTAGGCTGGGTTAAAACCAACATCATCATAGGGAACCATCGGGCTAGAAAAGGCTGTGACAAAACCGTTGCAGAAGTGATTTGATGACTGCAGTCAATTTAAAAAATCGTGTTCCGACCCGTCCGTTGGAAGACAGCCGGCGAACCCGCCTGGATCGCCGCAGCGGCGAAGACCGCCGAAAAGCGTACAGTCTCGATTATTTTGTCAACGGCGGTCTCGAGCGGCGCAAAAACGGAGAGCGGCGCAAGAACGGCGAAAGGCGCGCCGACTGGCGGCAGGTCGACAAGTGGTACAGCGTGTACTGCGGAGATGAATGAATCGACTGCGCGTACGGAGTAGTCCGAGCGTGCGGGAGTGATCCGCTACCAGTGTACTGGGCTGCCCAAACCATCCCTTCCGTCCCACACCCCGTCTGAATGCTTCGAACCTGCAAACAATCTATGTAGCTGCAAAGAGTCTCATTTATCGGTGAGGAATTTTGTCGGGCAAACCCGCGAAGAGCGCCGACCAGTAGCGCAAAGACCCCTAAAGGGGATGAACACGGAAACGGTTTATCCCTTCGCCTTTTTGTACCCCACGGCAGCCCGGATAAACTCCCGAAACAGTGGATGCGGATTCATGGGCCGGGATTTGAACTCGGGATGAAACTGGCAGCCCAAAAACCAGGGATGATCCTTGAGCTCGACGATCTCCACCAGGTCGCCCGACGGTGACAGGCCGCTGATCACCAGCCCGCTGTCTGCCAGCCGGTCCATAAACTCGTTGTTGAACTCATAGCGGTGGCGGTGACGCTCGCTGATGTTGTCCTGCCGATAGGCATGGTAGGCCAGGGTGTTGTTCTCGATTCGGCAAGGGTAAGCACCCAGGCGCATGGTGGCTCCCATGTCGGAGTGCTCATCGCGTTTTTCGACTTTGCCGGTCTTTTCATCGAACCATTCGGTCATCAAATAGATCACCGGATAGGGGGTGTTTTGGTCGAACTCGGAGCTGTTGGCGCCTTCGAGCCCGGCAACGTTGCGGGCAAACTCGATCACGGCAATCTGCATCCCCAGACAGATCCCGAAGTACGGAATCTGGTTCTCCCGGGCATAGTTGGCCGCGCAGACCTTTCCTTCGATTCCGCGGGTGCCGAATCCGCCCGGAACGAGTATGCCGTCGGCCTCGTCCAGCTGGTGACTGCAGGTGCCGTCGTTGACCTCTTCCGAATCGACAAATACCAGGTTTACCCGGCTGTCGTTGGCGATCCCGCCGTGGTGCAGAGCCTCGTTAAGCGACTTGTACGACTCGGTCAGATCGACGTATTTGCCCACGATGGCGATGGTGACCTGCTGGGCGGGATCCTTGAACTTGCGCACAAACTCCTCCCAGTCATCCAGGCGAGGGGTGCGGGTCCAGATGTTGAGCAGCTCGACGATCTTGGCATCAAGTCCCTCCCGGTGGAAAATAAGCGGCACTTCGTAGATACAATCGACGTCTTTGGCAGTGATGACCGCATCGACGCCCACGTTGCAAAACAGTGCGATCTTCGACTTGATATCCTCCGACAGGTACCGATCCGTGCGGCACAGCAGGATATCGGGCTGGATACCGATGCTGCGAAGCTCTTTGACGCTGTGCTGGGTCGGTTTGGTCTTTAGCTCGCCGGCCGTGCCGATATACGGGACCAGGGTCAGGTGGATGAAGATCACGTTCTCCTTGCCGGCATCGGTGTGAAACTGGCGGATGGCCTCTAAAAACGGCAGGCTTTCGATGTCACCGATGGTTCCGCCGATTTCAACGATGACCACATCGACATCGTCGGCCACCAGCCGGATGCTCGACTTGATCTCTTCGGTGATGTGCGGGATCACCTGCACGGTTCCCCCCAGGTAATCCCCGCGGCGCTCTTTGGTGATCACCGAATGATAGATCTTGCCGGTGGTGAAATTGTTGTCCTTGCCCAGCTTGGCGCTGGTAAAGCGCTCATAATGCCCTAAGTCCAGGTCGGTCTCGGAACCGTCGTCGGTAACAAACACCTCGCCGTGCTGGAAAGGATTCATCGTGCCCGGATCGACGTTGATGTATGGATCGAGCTTTTGGACGGTAACTGTCAAACCGCGGCTTTCCAGTAACGCACCGATCGCCGCCGAGGCCAATCCTTTGCCCAGCGAAGAGAGCACCCCACCGGTGATGAAAATGTATTTGGTCTTCTTGGCCATTTTCTCCCTCTACTCAAAAAGTCTCTGGAAACGCTCCACTGTCTGCTGCACATCACTTTGGTCGCCGCTATCCTGTGGCGGCGGCAGCTGGGGTCCACCCCTGGGGTATTGGGCCCGCAGCCGCCGGATATCAAACAGCTGCCCCTGCAGCTCGGGGTTCACCCGGACGCTTTGCACCAGAATCGTTCGAATCAGCTCCTCGCCCTGGTAATACTCGATGCGGGCGGGATACCAGATTTTTTCAAACTGGCGCCAGCCGTAGTAGCGCACCTCCATCGCTGCGAAAGGGTCCTCGTAAGGGCCGGGGCGCAGCAGCCAGCGAAACGGCATGAAGGTTTTTTTGTCCAGCCACAGCTGCGGGACCTGCTCGTCGGGAAACTGGGCGCCGATGACATAGCCGATGCGGCCCTGGTTTTTCCCCAGGCTGGAAATGGAGGTGTCCACACCCAGATCGCGCAGCCGGGCTTCGAGCAGATCCTTGTCGTTGTATAAAAAGATGTCTTTGTAGCGGTCGAAATCACTTTCTTGCTCGGCAACCAGCTTCTCATCGATGATCGTCACCGACCGGCCGCGATCCACGACGTGCACGCGCCGGGCGACATCGGAGGTGATTTCCGAACGGAACGCGTCCGGAAAGATGTACATGACGGTCTCTTGCAGCGCGATGGTCTGCTCGGGAAGCTCGCTGTCGTTGACCACCAGGTTTTGGGTCACCATCAGGCTTTCGGCCTGCCCCATCTCCGATGTCATCAACGCCAGCAGGTGCAGGGGATGCAGCACATACGCCTGCACAGCGGAGGCTGAAATGGTGATCGCCAGCAGAAGATAAAATACGGGAATGCGCTGTCTGATTAACGGAAACCGTCGGTTCATTTGCAGGATGCCTTTAAATGATCAGCTGTAATTTCATCGGTTGCCGGTTTTGAATCGTTCGATCCGCAAGGTGCCAATGATTCCAGTGGTGAGTTTCTCTGACGATCCGCCCGAGAACCTTACAGATTGCGTTCGCGAGCAAGGCGTAAGGCGGCTCAAAATCGGAGTGTGCACGTTCGTCAGTGAGCATTTTGAAGCGTCTCATACCGCAGCTATCGGACGCAAGATGAGGTTCGCAAAAAAAGTTAAAAGATTTGGTCAGAGAACCTGGCCCCCTCCCCCAGCTCCTGCTCGATGCGCAGCAGCTGGTTGTACTTGGCCACCCGGTCGCTGCGCGACATCGATCCGGTTTTGATCTGCCCGGCGTTTACCCCCACCGCCAAATCGGCGATGAAGCTGTCTTCGGTCTCACCGGAGCGGTGCGAGATCACGGTGGTGTAGCCGGCAGCGTCGGCCATCGCCAGTGCATCCAGTGTTTCCGAAAGGGTTCCGATCTGGTTGAGCTTGATCAAGATGGAATTGGCGATTCCCTCCTCGATCCCCTTGCTCAGGATCTTCGGGTTGGTGACAAAAATGTCATCGCCCACGATCTGAATCGAACCCTCCAGTCGATCGGTCATCAGCCGCCACCCCTTCCAGTCCTGCTCGGCAAGGCCGTCCTCGATGGAAAGGATCGGATAGCGGCCGATCAGATCTTCGTAGTAATCGATCATGTCCGAAGCGCTGAGCTTTTTCTTTTCCGAGGCCAGCACGTACTTGCCCTTTTCGTAAAACTCGCTGGCGGCTGCATCCAGGCCGATGCCGATGTCCGCACCCGGTTTGTAGCCGGCTTCTTCTACCGCCTGGAGGATATATTGGATGGCCTGCTCGTTGGCCTTCAAATCGGGGGCGAACCCGCCCTCGTCCCCAACGGCGGTGCTCAGACCCTTTTGCTTCAGTATCTTTTGCAGCGCGTGAAAGGTTTCGGCACCCATTTGAACCGCCTGTGAAAAGGACGCAGCGCCCACCGGCAGTATCATGAACTCTTGCAGGTCCAGGTTGTTGGCGGCGTGCACGCC
>JAHEIV010000040.1 GCA_024639205.1 Deltaproteobacteria bacterium
TTTCGTCATTGCCTCGTTCCTATGGTTGTTTTTCAGAAAATGGTCCAACCTACATTTTTGGCTGTCACCGGTTCGGGTTCGGCCCACCCGCCGCCCAGGGAGCGGTAAAGATCTACCCGGTTGGTCAAAACCGCCAGCTCCACCAGCACCAGGTTGTCCTCGGCTTCAAAACGTGTTTGCTGGGCATCGAGAACATCCAGGTAATTGGTCAGACCGCGAATGTAACGATTCTGAGCCACGCGCTGGGTCGCCCGGGCTTCATCCAGGAACTTCAAGAATCGTTGGCGGCGCTCCAGTTGCTTTTCTCGGGCCAATAAGGCGAATTCGACCTCCAGAAACGCCGTCAGCACGGTTTCGGCGTATACGGCCGCCTGCTCCTGATAGCGGGCTTCGGCGGCGTATTGGTTCGCCTTGAGCCGACCGGCGTCGAATATCGGCTGAAAGAGCTGCACGGAAAGGTTCCAGAAGTTGCTGTCGTATAGCAGCAGGTTGTCCAGTTCACTGCTGGCGTACCCGTAAGCGCCGGTCAGGGTGATGGAGGGAAAGCGCTGGGCCTTGGCCACCCCGATTTGCTCGTTCAGGGCTTTGAGCTGGGCCACGGCTGCCCGGATGTCCGGTCTGCGTATCAGCAGCTCGGAGGGCAGACCCGGCGGTACCGCAGCGGCCTCCTGAAAATATCCCTCGGGCTGGATGCGCACGGGCTGGGTTTGCGGGTAGCGGCCCAAAAGCACCGCCAGCTGCTGCTGCGCTGCCCCAAGGTCTTGCTCGAGCTGCGGGATGCGAGCTTCGGCGCCGGCCAGGATGCGCCGGGCCTGGCGAAGATCAAGGGCCGATACCAGGCCCCGGTCAAAGCGGATCTTGACGAATTCGAGGCTGCGCCGAAATGCTTCCACACTCTGGTCGGCGATCTGAATTCGCCGCTCCAGGGTCTCGATCTGCAGGTAGAGATTGACGGTCTCGGCCACGATGGTCTGGGATACGGTACGCCGGTTCTCTTCGGCCTGCAATATTTCATTGCGGGCGGCCTCCGATGCACTGGCCAGCCGTCCCCACAGGTCCAGTTCGTAAGTCGAGGCCACGCCGATATCGTATGTGTCGAAAATGACGCCCTGGTCGATTCGGCCGCCGCCGGTTTTACGGCGATCGTAGCCCCCCTGGATGTCGAGCGGTGGAAACAGGTCGGCGCGAACCTGAAAGTATCGGTAGCGGGATTCCAGAACCCGGGCCGCCGCCTGCTTGATGTCCCAGTTGTTGGCCAGCACCGCGTCGACCATCAGATTCAGCTCCGCGTCGTCAAAGGTCTCCCACCACCGATCGACGGGATGCACTGCATTGGTTTCATCCTCTTTATTCGCAGTTTGGTGGTAGACGGCCGGCGTGGAAAACCCCAGGTCCGGGTCCTTGTAATCCGGGGTCATCCGGACACAGCCGGCAATTACCAGCAAGGCGGTGGCACCGGTTGTCAGATATGTGATACGGCTTCTCATACCATTGGCTCCAGGAAACACTCTAATTATAAGCCACTTTTTGCTTCTATCAACGGATCGGGGCTCAAATTTCCTTCTTTAGCGTTGACCCGGGGCACCCGCATGGTAAGCTGAAGCAGTCCCGATAACGCTTAAAAACGGAGAGAATTTTGACAGACAACCGGTCACAGGAAAAATCGGCGCTGTTCGTTGCCACGTTGACCTCGTTCATGGGGCCGTTCATTATCTCTTCGGTAAATGTGGCGCTGCCGGCAATCCAAAAGGAGTTTGCCGCCGACGCGGTGGTGCTCAGCTGGGTGGCGACCGCCCTGTTGCTGGCGGTCGCTGTCTTTTTGATTCCCATGGGCAAAATCGGCGATATCTACGGCCGCAAGAAAGTGTTTACCTGGGGCCTGGCGGTTTACACACTCGCTTCATTGATGGGGGCATTTTCGGTTTCCATGCCGATGCTCATCGCGGTGCGGGTTTTTCAGGGATTCGGCGCTGCCATGTTCGTCACCACGGGCATGGCCATTTTGACTTCCGTGTTCCCGCCGAATCGGCGCGGCCGGGCGATCGGGTTTTACGTGGCCGCCGTCTACATCGGTCTATCCGTGGGGCCCTTTGCCGGCGGCCTTCTTACCCAGTACCTGGGCTGGCGCAGCATTTTCGCCGTGGTGGTTCCTTTCGGCATCGCATCGGTTTGGGTCACCCTCACGTATTTGAAAGGCGAATGGGCCGATGCCCGGGGAGAAAAACTCGATGTTCCCGGCAGCCTGCTGTATGCCGCTTCTGTTTTTCTACTGGTTTACGGCGCTTCCCTGCTGCCGCAATTGCTGGCCATTTATCTGATTCTATCCGGTGCCGTCACGATGGCGGTTTTCGTCCGCCTCGAGCTGCACACCCCCCAGCCGGTTTTCGAAGTGCGCCTGTTCAGCGGCAACCGGTTGTTTGCCTTTTCCAGCCTGGCGGCGTTGATCAACTATGCGGCCACCTTCGCGGTCACCTTTCTGCTCAGCTTATACCTGCAGTATATAAAAGGACTCGATCCCCGCACGGCCGGCACCGTCCTGATGGCCCAACCGGTGGTGATGGCCGTTTTCTCTCCTCTGGCCGGGCGCCTGTCGGATCGGATCGAACCGCGTTTGATCGCATCTGCCGGAATGACCCTCACCGTCGTTGGCCTGGTTCTGTTTGCCCTGGTGGGTACCGGAACGAGCACAGCGTATATCATCGCCACACTGGTGATGCTTGGATTTGGCTTCGCCCTGTTTTCTTCGCCCAACATGAATGCCATCATGGGCTCGGTGGACAAAAAGTTCTTTGGCATTGCCTCCGGAACGGTGGCTGCCATGCGGCTGCTGGGTCAGATGGCCAGCATGGCCACCGCCATGGTCGTTTTTGCGGTCTTTATCGGTCGGGAGCAGATCACGCCCGCCAATTACGACCTTTTTCTAAAGAGTGTGAAGTTTTCCTTCGGAATATTTACGGTTCTGTGCACCATCGGCATCTTTTTTTCCTTCTCCAGGGGTGAATTGCGAAACAAGACAGATTCGTAGGCCGGTTCCCTTGTACTAACGGTAGGATTTCGTCGGCTGCAGCCCGCCATTGACCCCCTGCATTTGATACCTACTATAAAATGAGGTCGCAGTATTGGAATTTCGGTTTCAACAATTCAATCAGCGACCTGCGAAAGGGTTGCCGTTCGAGTACTTCCCCGTGATGACAACCTGCTGATTTCAGACCTGTGACTGACGCCGCCGGTGAATACATGAACGCCGAACAGTATCAACGCAAAATCTGTGCGATCTTCAGCGCCGATGCGGCCGGTTACAGCCGCCTGATGGGCAGCGACGAGGAAGCGACGGTTCGCACCCTTTCCGCATACCGCAGCGTGATGGCCGATCTGGTTGCCCGGCACCGCGGCCGGGTGATCGACTCGCCCGGTGACAACCTGCTGGCAAGGTTTGACAGCGTGGTGGACGCCCTGCGCTGCGCCTGGGATGTCCAGCAGGAGCTGGGGAGCAGGAATGCCGAAATTGTCGAAAACCACCGGATGCTGTTTCGCATCGGCATCAATCTGGGCGATGTGATCGAAGAAGAAGACCGGCTCTACGGCGACGGGGTCAATGTGGCCGCACGCCTGGAGAGCCTTGCAGCGCCCGGCGGGATCAATCTCTCCGGCACCGCCTACGATCAGGTAAAAAACAAACTGCCCTACCGGTTCGAATTTATCGGCGAGCAGCCGGTGAAAAACATCTCCGATCCGGTTCGCGTGTACCGGGTGGAGATGAACCCGGAGGAGCCGGCTGAAGTCGTTCAACCCGCACCGCCAAGACGAAAACTTTCGCGGGCGGGCATGATTGGCATGATCGCGGTCTGCGTTGTGGTGCTGGCCGTCGGAGTTTATATGTGGATGGACAAGCACGACCGATCCGTATCCGGTATACCAGCGGCGGATGACGGAGATAGTCAGATGTCCCGGGGTGCCTCCATCGCGGTGTTGCCATTCAAGAACTTGAGCGGCGACCCGCAGCAGGAGTATTTCAGCGACGGGATCACCGACGATCTTATCACCGACCTGTCCCGGTTCGGCGATCTGCTGGTGGTCGCCAGCAACACGGTCTTTACCTACAAGGGAAAAAAAGTGGATATCAAAACCGTCGGGCAAGAACTGGGGGTACGCTATATCCTTGAGGGGAGTGTCCAGAAACGCGGCGACAATATTCGCATCAATGCTCAGCTCGTCGATGCGGAGACCGAACAACATCTCTGGGCCGAAAGATACAACAATGAATTGAAAGAAATTTTCTCCGTCCAGGACGACATCGTCCGGACGATTACCGGTACGCTGGCGGTCAAGGTTGACGATGCGGAACGCAAACGCGCCAGGCGCCATGAAACGGCAAACCTGGCTGCATATGATTACTTGCTGCGCGGCCGCGAATATTTTTCTCAGACAACGCGATCATCCAACGCCAAGGCCCGTCAACTATTTCAAAAGGCCGTCGAGCTGGAACCCGATTATGCCACCGCCTATGTCTTTTTGGGCAGAACCTACCTAAACAGCGTGTCTTACGGCTGGACCGAATTTGCCGGCGCTGCCCTGCAGCAGGCGCAAGACCTGGCGCAAAAGGCGCTGAGCATCGAAGAATCGGCAACCGCCCATGCGTTGCTGGGGGTTGTCTACCGTTACCGCCAGCAGCTCGATCTGGCCGCAAGCGAACTGGACAAGGCCATTAAACTGAATCCCAACGATGCGGAAAGCCATGCGTACCGCGGCGCTATTTTGAACTACCTGGGCCGCACGGATGAAGCCATAAAGGCCATAGAAACCGCTTATCGCTTCAACCCGAACATGCTGCCGAACCAATTCATGCACTACGGTCTCGCATATTACATGAAAGGCCGGTATGAGGATTCGATTATCATATTGGAAAATAGCATCGGAAAGTACCCCGATGAGGTGTTTCTTCACATCGCATTGGCGGCAGCGTATGCCCAGGCCGGCCGGAGCGCAGATGCCGGGCGCGAGGTGCAAGCCGTAATGAAGCTCCATCCCTTTTTCAGGATCGATTCCTACGGGCGCGCATTTCGCATTCCGGATGATCGCGAGCATATCATCGCAGGATTGCGGAAGGCGGGTTTGCAGTGAACGCACGGCAACCATGTGAGACGATAGCGTATGAGTACGGATAGTTATACCCGAAAGATCAGCGCCATCTGGAGCGCGGACGTGGCCGGATACAGCCGTCTGATGGGTGAAGACGAGGAGGCGACGGTGCGCACCATCTCCGCATATCGAAACGTAATGGCCGATCTGATCGGCCGGCACCGCGGCCGGGTGGTCGATTCGCCCGGCGACAACCTGCTGGCCGAATTCGCCAGCGTGGTGGATGCCCTGCGCTGCGCCTGGGATGTTCAGCAGGAGCTAGGTAGCAGGAATGCCGAGCTGGCCGAAAACCGCCGGATGCGCTTTCGTATCGGCATCAACCTGGGCGATGTGATCGAGGAAGAAGACCGGCTGTACGGTGACGGCGTCAACGTGGCCGCCCGGCTGGAGAGCCTGGCGGAGCCAGGCGGCATCAACATTTCCGGCACCGCTTTCGACCAGGTGAAAAACAAGCTGCCTTACCGATTTAGGTTTATCGGTGAGCAGCCGGTCAAAAACATCTCTGACCCGGTGCGGATGTACCGGGTGGAAATGGCGCCGGATGCGCCGGCCGAAGCCGTTGGGGGCGAGCCGAAAAATCGAAAGTTTCCGCGGCCCGGCCTGATTGGTTTGACCACGGCCGGCATCGCGGTGTTGGCAGTCGGGTTTTACTTCTGGGCAGACATGCATGCCCGGTCCCTGTCCGATCGATCGCCGGCGGGGCTCCCGGGCAGCCTGCTCTCCCAAAGGGCCTCCATCGCTGTTTTGCCGTTCAAAAATTTAAGCGGCGATCCGGAGCAGGAGTATTTCAGCGACGGGATCACCAACGATATTATCACGGACCTGTCCCGGTTCGGTGAACTGCTGGTCATCGCCAGCAACACAGTTTTTACTTACAAGGGAAAAACGGTGAATATCCAATCCGTCGGACAGCAGCTGGGGGTTCGTTACATCCTGGAAGGCAGTGTCCAGAAACTCGGGGGAAGTGTGCGCATCAATGCTCAGCTCATCGATGCGGCTGACGGGACTCACATCTGGGCCCAGCGATATGAGCGCGATTACGAGGATATCTTCAAACTCCAGGGAGAGATCGTGCAAGCCATCGTCGCCACACTGGCCGTTAATATCACCCAAACCGAACGGGTCCGGGCCATGCGCAAAAAACCCCAGGACCTGCAAGCATACGATTACCTGCTGCGCGGCTGGGCGCACTATTACCGCCGGACACGGTCGTCAAATACCCTGGCGGGCGAGATGTTTGACAAGGCCGCCCAACTCGACCCGGCCTACTCAGCGGCGTACGTTGGGTTGGGCTGGGTCGAATACTCCAAAATGGGATACGGCTGGACCGAGTTTTCGGATAAGGCCCTGGATAAATCAATGTTTTTTGCCCGTAAGGCGCTGGAATTGGATGCCGCCAACGCCCTTGCGCATACCCTGCTGTGCAACGTTTATACGTTTCAAGGCAAATATGAACTTGCGATTCGTGAGGCTGAACAGGCCCTGGAACTCAATCCAAACCATGCCCACACCCACGGCCAACTGGGCTGGGTGCTGCTCTGGTCCGGCCGAGTGGATGAGGCAGCAGCGGCATTGGAAATCTCGCTGCGTCTGGACAGCACGACCCCCCGCAATGCCTGGATGCACCTGGGGACAGCCTATTACCTGAAGGGTCAATACGGACAGGCCCTGGACATTTTGGAAAAAGGGGTGGTCAAGCGGCCGGATTTTGTCGGGTATTACATCGCGCTGGCCGCCACCTACGCGCAGCTGGGACGAACGGAAGAAGCCGCAAATGCGGCAAACGAGGTTCGCCGCCTTGATCCGTTTTTTGCAGTCGATTCATTCGGCACGGCTTTCCGCAACTCGGCCCACCGCGAAGACTTTTTGGATGGTCTTCGAAAAGCCGGATTGAAGTGATTTTGGGGGACCAACCACCCCGTTGTGCGGCCTGGTTGATCCTATTTGTTGGTGAGTTTTCCCCAGTTTTCGTCCGCATTTTGGATATTCGCGGCTGCTTCCGCCTCGAACTTCTCGGCACCTTCACTGTTCCAGTTGAGATAGAGCTTGCCGTCGATGATTTTGAATGCCTTTGGGTTCACACCGGCAGCCTTGCCGGTCGTCGACAGACTCCGTGCTCAGTAACCGCCGTACTGCGGTGCAAAGCGCTCCGGATCGGCTACAAACCGATCGCGGTTTTTGGCGCTGGTGAAATACCATTTGGCATCGTTCCACTTGTGGGAAAATTCGCTCTTGCCTTTCACCGCGTGGCCTTCGGTATGATAGGCGACCGTGTCGTAGCCTTTTATCGCCACACCGAAAAAGGTCTTGTTCACCTCATCAAACGCCACGGCTATGTCCGCCCAAACAATCATTATTGGAGCGATGAATATAATTACAACGGCCTGCTTGGTTTTCTGTGATATATTATTCAGCATGCTGTGCTTCCTTGGGTGGTCTGGTTTATATCGATTTGGGATAGAGGACCTTTCGTCCTTCTATGGGTAGAATGCTACAATGTGGTACCTGTGTCAAGAAATATATTTTCGCTGATCAAATTTTATAACCTCCTATTATCAATGAGAATAAAGAGAGTGATTTCACCGGCGGCGAATAAACAGGAGGTGATGGGTTTCGATCGAACGCCAATCGTATCTCCGATTTGTTCGACTGACTTTGGGAGACGAATATGCAGGAGTTTATTTGCTATTGCTTTGCATTCACCCGAGAGGATATCGAAAAAGATTGGCGCAACAACGGCCGATCGACGATCATGGAAAAGATCGCCCGGGAAAAACAACTGGGCCGATGCGACTGCAATCTAAAGAATCCGAAGGGCAGGTGATGCCTGCCGGATGTCCGCAAGGTTGTGGACGCGGCCAAGATTTCATGATAGGAAACCGAGTCAACTTCAATGCATCAGAAAGGAGCGTGTAGATGAAAAAGGTTCTTGTCGCTTATGTCAGCCGAACGGGAAACACCGAACAGATGGCGGAATACATCGCCGAAGGGATCCGGATGACCGGACAGACAGTGGAAATGAAAAAAATCGCCCAAATCAAAAGTGAAAAGGAGCTCGATGGATTCGATGGCTATGTGTTCGGGTGTCCGACCTATCACAGGGATCTCACCGCCGGGATGAAGACCTTTCTTTTCCTGGCCCAAAAAGCGAACATGACCGGCAAGGTCGGCGGGGCTTTCGGCTCCTATACCCACAGCGGTGAGTCGGCCCAGATGATTTATGACACGATGCAACACGTATATAAAATGGATACGGTGGCGCTGGGAGCACTGAACCTCAAAGAGCAGGTGGTACCCACCGGCGACGGTCAGAAAGCCTGCCAGGATTACGGGCGGGAGGTCGGTAAAAAGCTCGAATGATCTGATTTTGATTTGATCCAGACAGAACCGTCGTTTTGCCGGCAGGTTATCCGGTGCCGGTGGAGCGTCGGGGATGTTTCGGCATTACCCGGCAACTCAGGATTTTAGAGCCCTGCAGCGCTTTTTGCGAAATTGGCCGCTACCAGGAAATCATCACCAGCGCTACGGCGGCCAGTGCCACACCGGCCCACTGCCTGGGCATCAGGCGCTCTCGCAGAATAAACCAGGCCAGCAGCACCGTAGCGGCCGGATACAGGGAGGCCAGAACGGCCGATATGTCCAGCCGGCCGATGCGACTGGCCAGGGCGAAAAATGCGTTGCCGGCGGCATCGAAGATGCCCACCAGCGCAAGCAGCACGAAATGATTTGCTGACGGCGGCGCGAACTCTCCGCGCACTAAAACCAGAAGCAGCATGCAAGTGATAGAGGCTGCCCGGGCTGCCACCAGGGGCCACAGGATCGCCTGGGCGCTGGCGCGGTCGATGAAAACGAAGAAAAGCCCGAACCCCAGACCGGCCGCCAGGGCATGCGTCCATTCCTGCACCTGCAGCCTTCCATCGCCGCGGGAATAAGATAGTGTCCAGATGGCCACCACGGCCAGCGCGAAGCCGGCAAGCTTTATGGCTGCCGGCGGGCCTTCCAAAAATACACCGGTAACCACCGGAATGACAGCTGCCGTCAGGGCCGACAGCGGCGCGACAATGCCCATGCGCCCGATGGCAAGGCCGCGATACAGAGCCGCCAGACCGAATACGCCGACCACCCCGGCCAGAGCCCCGTACAGCATGGGACGCAGCTGCGGCAAGGCTTCGCGGAAAACAAATGCCAGCGCGATAAAGATGGCCGCGCCGATCAGCTGCGACCACAGCACCACAAGCGATACAGCGATTCGCTTGGTGGCGATCCCCCCGCTGAAATCACCGGCCCCCCAGGCGATTGCCGAGATAAGGCCATACGCAACCGCCAATGATTCCGAACCTGGCATCCGGGGCCTCCTGACCCTCCATCCGGCAAGGCGATCAAGCTGCGAACACCTTCGCCTGCAGAGCCGCTTTCAAAATCCGTATTCAAAGCAATTGATATTTTTCCCGCAGCTGCCGGGACAGCCTCTGCACCGATGCAAAGGCTTTCTCTACGGTTTTCTCCCGATCGGGGTTTACCAGACAGCAGGTGGCCGGGGAAAGCATGCTGCGTTGCAGCAGCTGGGAGCTGTCGATCCCTTTGCGCGACAGCACTTTCCACACACTTTCGAGCTGGCCGGTGAGCGAATCGAGGTTTTCTTTTTCAAATGCATCTGCGCCGGTGGGAACGATGCCCCAGATGATGATCCCGTTCCGATCGAGAAAGCGTTGAATGGACGCGGTATAGGCTGAAAAAATTTCGGCATTGGTGTAGATATCCAACGAAAGCACATCCAGATCCAGGCCCAGCAGAAAATCCCAGTCCGGGTTGCCGCACAGGTGGATGCCCCGCGGCCGCTCTACCATCGCAAAAAATTCGTCCAGATCCTTTTTGGCCCTGGCGTCACCATAGCCCGCCATGGCAGAAAATAGAAACTGCAGGCCCGGTTCGTCCACGAACATGAATGCATTTTCGTTGAGTTGTTTCAGGCGCTCGAGCTGCACATTGAGCCGCCGGGCCATGAACTCCAGCATAAACGGCCTGACCGTATCGTCGAAAAGGATCGGCCGATCGTTTTGGTCCAGGACATTGAAACCAAAGCTGATCGGGCCTTCGAGCTGACCGCGGATGGCCGGACGCCGGCTGTGATCGAGAGCCAGAAACCGGTGGTAAACCACCGAGTAAGCGGTGCTGATGTCGAAATGCTCCGGCTGGTCAAAACGAGCAAGGGTTTCTTCGAGCTCTTCGGCGAACCGGTCGATGGAAAACGATAGGCGTCGTTTTGGTACATCGAGCACTATTCCGGGAAAATGCTCGGCTGCCTGCACGTACATGTCTTCGTGGTAGCTCAGGTTCGGCAGCTGGGGCCAGAAGGGTACGTCCAGTGACAGCGCCGCTTTGAGCGCACGCTCTACTTCGGTGTGGGGCATGACCGCCATGGCGGTGGTCAGCAGGTTTCCGGGAACCGGCATGTTTTCTCCCTGCGGCGCTGGATCAGATCGGCGGAGCGATGGTCACCAGCACACGCATGTCGGAGGTGGCCCGGATGCCGTGGGGCTCGCTGATGTCGGCGATTAGAACGTCCCCGGTTTCGGCCGGCAGCACCGCATCATCTTTGCCCAGATATGCGCCGCTGCCTTCAAGCACGGCGATGCTCACCTGCCCTTCGATGTCATGGGAGTGAATCGGCAGCTCTTGTCCGGCTTTGAAGTTGAAATTGATGACTTTAAAGTAGGGTGAATCGTGCACCAAAAAATTGTTGATGGCATTATCTTTAAATCCGGCCTCTTTGAACAGCTCTATTTTTTTCAGCATGAAAGCCTCCTTGTTTTTATATTCTGTCCCCTGCAGTTAACCGCAGGGTTTGTGATTTACAGCAGCCGCTTTTGGCCGGTGAGGCCCTGCAGGCGGCCGATCATCTGGCTGACTTCCAGAACGCCCATATAATTGCCCTGATCGTCGTGGACCGGGTAGTAGCAGATGTGCACCTTGTCGCCTTTGAAATCGATCCAGAACTCCGCGATGTCCATGCTGCCGTTTTTGAACCCTTCAACGATCTTTGCGACCTGGTCGGCGCTTTTTTCCGGATGGCACTTGAGCACTTTTCTTCCGATGACCGATCGGGTGCGTACGAAGATTTTCTCCTTGTCCAGGCGGTTGAAGTAGGCCACCGTGTCGTCGGCATCGACGAAGGTGAGTTCAAAGGGCAGGGCCTCCATGATGGCATCGAGCTGCTCGGTTGAAAGGTTTTGGATCAGGCTTTTGCGGGCCGCCTCTCCTTTTTCGACTTCATCGAGCATCTGGCGGATCTTGGCGTCGAAATTCTCCCCGTAGACACCGATGCTGTAGTTGTTAAATGCCTCGATCAGATCGACATTGTCATCTTCTGAAAAAAACTTGCGCCCCATGGCATACAGCACGTCGTTTTCCTTCCAGATGTGGTTGGCGCGTACATCCAGATACTCTAACCCCTTTTGCTTGAAATCCGCCCGACCGGATTCCGGCATCTCCGGCAGCTGCGGCGACTGGGCAACCATCTGCGTGAGCAGGTCGCGTTCATATTCGTGTTCGCCGAGCATCACGCGGATCGGGCCGTCCTGGGGGATGCCCTTTTCGACCATCAATGGAAACAGATAATCTTCTTCTTTTCGGTTGTGGATGCGGTCTCCGAATTCGAGCAGAAAATCCATGGCACGCTTGATGACGAAGATATCGCCGGCAGACCCGGGCATTTTTTCCAGCTCCGTTTTCAGCACGTCCATGGCCCGTTCGAGCATTTCGTGTTCGGCCACCAAAAGGTCATCCCATCGTTTTTCTTGCATCGGTATCTACTCCTCGGCAGGGATTGTCGATTCATAGGTTCGTAACGTTTGGTCGTGCGGTTGTCAATGCCCCGGAAGCAATGACGTCCGTTGTCATCAACATGCACGATGAGTGGGCTGGTTTCCTTGACTTGAATCAATCCGAAGACGTAAGCCGTCATTGGCCGGTTTCAACACGGCGCGCGATGATCACAGCATGGGATGAAAGGGGTAGGGTGGGAGGTGATTTGAGCTCTATGGAGCGGACTTGCCGATGATCGCGGTGACTTTTTCAGCCAGCGACTGCAGGCTGAAAGGCTTCTGGATAAAACCGTCGCATCCCTGTTGGATGATTTCGGAGGCCCGGCCGTCGATGCTGTAGCCGCTGGAAAGCAGTACTTTGACCGCCGGGTCGATCTTTTTGAGCCGGGTGAACGTATCTGCGCCCCCCATGTCCGGCATGATCATGTCCAGAACCACCAGGTCGATGGCATCCCGGTTTTCGCTGAAAACCTCCAGCGCCTTTTGCCCGCCCTCGGCGCAGAACACCTGGAATCCGAGCCGCTGGAGCATCTG
>JAHEIV010000041.1 GCA_024639205.1 Deltaproteobacteria bacterium
CAGGCCGACAAAAAACCAGCCGACCAGATCGTCCCAGAATTCGGTGAACGCGTACCGCAACCCGGAAATGGTTTTTTCGGTCGCCGTATGGTGCTGCCGGTGTTGCTGCGGATCACAGTTGATACCGTCACAGCAGCCGTCCACCGGACAGGACAGGTCCGGGATGATTTCTTCGGAAGCTTTCCCGGAGTCAAAGAGGTTTTCGGCAATGCCGGCCAGCGCTGCCGTGAAGAACGCGGCAACGGGTCGCGCGACCGTCATGATCGGATCGAGAAGGGCGTAAGTGATGAAAATCGAGTCGGCACCGGACTCCGGGGTGGAGATCAAAAATGATGTGACCGCCCCTTTGTCAGCCCCTTGTTTGCGCAGCGACACGGCTGCAGGCAACACACCGCAGGATCACAACGGTATGGGAATACCGAGCAATGCGGCCTTGAACACCGATGAAAGACGGCCGTTTCCGAGGTGGCGCGCGACAGCATGCGGATGCAGAAAGGACCGCAGCAGACCGCTGACCAGCAATCCGAATAGAATATAGATCGAAGATTCCAGTAGCAGTCGCCAGGAAGCCGTTATGGATTCGAGGATCAGAATCATGGGTTCACCCAATTCGGTTATAAATTAAGACCGCGGCGATAAAACGCAATAAAAAAGGGCCACCCCTGCTGGAGCGACCCCTTTTGGTTTCAGAAGCGATGCAGATCCCGGCTAGGTCCCGACTTCTTCCTTGACGGAAACCGCTATTTTATACAGTGCTGAAAGCACTAAAAATCCCACGCACCAGACCGCCAGCGAAATGATCAGCTCCGGCACACTCGGTATGTATTCCGTGACCTCGTGCAAGGGATTGGGAACGAATCCGCCCGAAATCATCCCCATCCCCTTGTCGATCCACGTTCCGGCGAAGATCACCACACAGGCCACGGCCAGCACGCCTTCATTTTTGCGGGTGATCGGGTTCACCAGCAGGATGATCCCCAGCAACATCAGTGCAAGCGAGGCCCACATCCAGGGGACGTAGGCCCCGTGGCCGTGCAGTCCCGTAAAAAGGTATTTGAAATGGTCCATGTGTTCCGGAATCTGGCTGTAAAAGACGGTAAAAATCTCGCATAAAAAGAAAAACACATTCAGGCAGATGGCATAGGCGACAGTTTTGGCCAGGGTTTGGATCGCCTCCCGCCCGGGATCGAAGTTGGTGGTCTTGCGGATAATCAGGCACAGCAGGATCAGCAATGCCGGCCCCGAGGCGAACGCGGAAGACAAAAATCGCGGTGCCAGGATGGCCGTCAGCCAGAAGCCCCTGCCCGGCAAACCGGCGTAAAGATACGCGGTCACGGTGTGGATGCTGATCGCCCAGGGAATCGAAAGATAAATAAAGGGCTTGACCCATGCCTGGTAGTGAACATTGTTGCGCTCGGCTTCCAGCACGTTCCAGCCGACGATAAGGTTTAGAAACAAATATCCGTTGAGAACGATAAAATCCCAGAACAGCACGGAGTTCGGTGAGGGGTACAACGGAACGTTGAACACACGCATCGGCTGGCCAAGGTCGATGACAATAAACAGCAGACACATCACCACGGCTGCAATGGCCAGAAACTCTCCCAGAATCGTGACCCGTCCATAGACTTTGTAGTCGTGCAGATAGTATGGCAGCACCACCATGACACCCCCGGCGGCCACACCCACCAGGAAGGTAAACTGGGCAATGTAAAATCCCCATGACACGTCACGGCTCATGCCGGTGATCCCGAGGCCGAAGTCAAGCTGCTTGAGGTAGAAGAAAAACCCGACCCCGATAATGCTCAGCAGGAACAACATCCAGCCATAGTATTTTTTACTTCCTCTAATCGCTAATTCAAGCATGGTCACCTCACACGATGTAGTAAATCGACGGCTCTGTCCCCAGAGACTGTTTGCGGCGAATGGTGTAGTTGGTTTTGATCCGTTCTCTTACCGGCGAATCGGGATCGTACAGATCACCGAAGGTGACTTTGCCCTCGGATGCTTCCACGCAGGCCGGCAGTCGGCCGACGGCCAGGCGCTCGGCGCAGAAATTGCACTTTTCCACCACACCTTTCGCGCGGGTTGGAAATTTCTTGTTTGTCTCGGCAATGAACGGGCGCGGGTCGCGAAAGTTGAAACTGCGGGCGCCGTAAGGGCAAGCGGCCATGCAGAACCGGCAACCAATGCAGCGGTGGAAATCCATCAGCACAATCCCGTCGGATTCTCTTTTGAAAGTGGCCTGGGTCGGACAGGCCCTGCAGCAGGACGGGTTTTCGCAATGATTGCAAAGAACCAGAAACGGTCGGTGTTCCAGCTCTTCTGCCATAAAACGGGCGCCTTTCATCGGAAAGGCGTGCTTGTACTCGGTTTCCCAAATCCATTTGATTTCGTGCCGTCTGATCGGCAGATTCGGCACGTTGTGTATGCTGTGGCATGCCTCGATCAACGGCTCCACATCCTCCAGGGAGTGAAACTCGCGGGTGTCGATGACCATGGCCCACTGCCGGGCCTTGAGGGCCTCCGGGCCGGCCAGGAAGGTTTCCTTTGACTCGGCACCTTCGGCCGCCGGATCGGCGGCAAACGCATCGAGCAGCGGTTTGGTGCTCATCGCCAGCGTCGAAATACCGAAAAATTTCAGAATCTGTCTTCGACTGCTATCCATCACTTGCTCTCCTTCGGGTTATCGATGTGACAATCCCAGCAATACGGCCGCACCGAGGCGTAATCGTGGCAACGGTCGCAGAATTCGGTCTTGTTCGAGTGGCAATCCAGGCAGGTGTTGGAAAGACTCATGTTGAACTCTTTTCCCTGGGGGTTGACATATATTCGTTCGCCGCGGCGAACAACCGTATGCCGCCACAGATCCAAAATCTTCATGTGTTCCCGTTGCATGTAGTCCGTGGAACGCACGCACTGCTTGGCGGCCTTGGCTTTCTCGGTCAGCTCCACCTCGGGAGCCGGTGCCGCCTTTCCCCTGTTGTATAGGAAGGGAAAGGTTACGACAGCGAGAAAGACAACGATACCGATTATGACACCTTTCCTGTTACTCATCAGTTTGACCCTCCGTATCTTCCGCGGTGCCCTGCAGCTCGGCCAGCTCTTCGCTGCGCAGGTTCATGGTCCTTTCGTGTTGACCCGCCAGGTTCAGGGCATTGCCCACCAGTTCATGGACCCCGGTGACATCCACCTCGGGTACCCAGTATGACATCAGGTCCGGCAGAACCGCCCGATCGATGGCACACACGCAGGCCATCATGTTCACTCCGTGCCTGTCGCGCACTGTTTTGACCGCACTGGCCCTGGGCAGCCCCCCGGCCATTCTTAATTCCATGTCTTCACCCGCATTGAGCCCCGATCCGCTCCCGCAGCAGAAAGTCTGCTCGCGAATGGAGTTTTCGGGCATATCATAAAAATGTTTGCAGGTTTTGTTGATCACGTAGCGGGGCTCGTCAAAAAGTCCCATTCCCCGGGCCGGGTTGCAGGAATCGTGAAAGGTAACCTTCAAGTGGTCGTTGCGGCTGGGATCCAGATCGAGTTTTCCGTGCTTTATCAGATCGGCCGTAAATTCGGCGATGTGCACCATCTTGGTGGAAGCGGCATTGGTGAAAGCCGTGCCGGTGATGGGGTTGACCGGCATCTCCAGAAAGTCGGCCGGACCGTTCATGGTGTCCATGTACTGATGGATCACCCGCCACATATGACCGCACTCGCCGCCGAGAATCCACTTGACTCCCAAACGCCGGGCCTCGGCATACATTTTGGCATTCAGACGTTTCATGGTTTCGTGGGAGGTAAAAAAGCCGAAATTGCCGCCCTCGGAGGCATAGGTGCTCCAGGTGACATCCAGCCCGTATTTTTCCTGCAAAAAGTGAAACAACATCATATAGCCCATGGCAGTATAGGTGCCCGGGTCGGCGAACACGTCTCCGGATGGGGTGACGAACAGGATATCGGCCCCTTTTTTGTTGAACTGCGGTTCGGGTCGGATACCGGTGATCTCCTCGAGATCGTCGGAGAAAAAATCGAGCATGTCCTTGAACGCATGGGGCTGGATGCCCAGGTGATTGCCGGTCCGATAACAATTGGCCACCGGTGTAACGATCCAGTCAATGTTCAAACCCAGCAGGTTGAGCAACTCGCGTCCCATAATCGTAATTTCAGCCGTGTCGATGCCATAGGGGCAAAAGAGAGAGCAGCGCCGGCATTCGGAGCACTGAAACAAATACGACCACCACTCCTTGAGAACCTCATAGTTCATTGGACGCGCACCGTTTATTTTACCGAGCAATTTTCCAACCCGGGTAAAATCGTTGCGGTACACCGACCGCAGCAGCTCAGCCCTGAGAACCGGCATGTTCTTCGGATCCCCGGTCCCGATGAAGTAATGGCATTTGTCCGCACAGGCGCCGCAGCGTACACAGATGTCCATGAATACTTTAAAAGATCGAAACTTCTCCAATCTTTCCTTGAAGCCCTCATGGATGATCTGCTGCCAGTTTTCCGGCAGCTGCCAGTCGTCGTCGAAGCAGCTCCAGGTCCGTGGATTCGGGTGACCGAGCAATTCAAGACTCTTTGGATTGCCGGCATAACAGGCGATACCCCTGCGGATCTCTGCCGGAACGTCCATCCAGTCCGTGGACGGCGGGCGATGTTTCACATTGCCCAGCATTTCTTCTGCAGTTGGAAGGTCAGACATGTGTTACTCCTTTTCCTCTGGTGCAGTCGCTGCGTCTGCTGCGCCGGCTTCAGGTTCTTCCGGTTTTGCCGCAGGCTCTTCATCTTCTGCAGATGCCTCCTGGGGCTCCGGCATCTTGTCGACCGGAAGGCCGGCCTCGATCATCTTGTCTCTGAAATCATCTTCATATTCTTCGTAGGTGTGCACATTGACGGGATAGTTCCAGGGATTGACGTGGCGCACGGCACGTGTGTCGGTTCTCATGTTCCGGGTAGGGCTGAAAAATATACCGCCCAGGTGCATCAACTTGCTGAAGGGGAAATACGCCAACAAGACACTGACAAAAAAGAGATGCACAAAGAAAATGCTGCTCACGTTTCCCGGGATGCTCCAGCGAAAGGTCACCAGGCCCATGGTGAGCTCTTTGGCCGCCGCCACGTCGGTTTTGAGAACATAGCGCATCATGATTCCGGTAAAGGCAATCCCGAAAATCAGAAAGAGCGGGAAATAATCGGATGCCAGCGAGATGTATTTGACGTTTCCAATGAAAATCCTTCTCAGGAAAAGGTAGGTCACCGCCGCCAGCAGAACCAGCCCGGAGAGATAGACACCCGGAACGCCGATTTGAATGAAGTCCTGCATAATCTCCATCCGGAAAAAACTGTCCAGGTTTTCCACCAGTTGAACCGGCAGCGGAGTCGGATGGGTGAAAAACCGCAGATGCCGGAAAAGAACGGTAAAAAAAGCATAGTGGAAAGCAAGCGCTCCAACCCACAGGAAAATCTCCAACTGGTAGGTGACCCGGCCTTCTTTGAGCTTCATGCGCGTGTTTCTGAACAGTGATCGAAACGTGACTATTTCCAGCAGCATGCGAATAAAGACGGCACTCTTTGAACTCGGAGAGTCGATGGTAGACGGCTTGATCCATTTCAAGGATTTTTGCTGACCGCCGGTTGTGGGTATGGCAAACGGCACCGCTGATCGGGACCAGCTGAGCAGTCGCCGGATGAAGCCGGCGACAAAGACGATCAAAGCGACATACGGAATCAAGATGCCAAACAGCCATTTTGAAGCCGGCACCGCTTCCACTCCCAGATAGGCGATGAGAAACAAAACGACAACCGCAATAAGGGATAAAATGTACCTTTTATTCATTGAAGAGCTCCTCGATCACAGCCTGCACCCGGTGGCATGTTCCGCAACCGGCGTACAACGCTTTGTGAAATAAATAAGCTTTAGAGACCCGGGTCGTCTTCCGGTGCCTCGACAACTAAACCTGCGCGCTTGAATGCATGGTATACCTTGCTTCGCTCCACATTGGCCTTCAGGTCGTAAATTTTCTCACGGCATTCCATATAAAGGTCGAATGCATAAAGGCTCAACGAGTCGATTTTCGAGTCAAAGGCGAACAGCGAACGGACCGAGCGGTTGTCATCGAGTTCTATTTTCAAATGATCTCTGATGACCGTTTTCAAAACAAAAATGAAGGCGGTGGCCTGAGAAGGGGTGAGGTTTTGAACGGCCCGGATCCGGACGATCGGGTCCAGGTAGGTTTTGACGGCTTCTTTGTCCGGGCCGACAAGCAGCTGTTCGAACAAACCGGCCAGACCTGTGCGCAGGCTCTGGCCAATGGGATTGTTGATGGGATCCTGAACATTCTTCAGAAACTGTGCGGTGTCCGGGGCATATGTGCCGGATACCCTGTCGAACCAGTCCTTGACAATGGCATCCTTTTTCTTGGCTAACTGTTTTTCAAACCCCATTGCAGCTCGTTTCCCGCTTGCCAACTGTTCGGGGACAGTACCGGTCACTATAACTAGTTGAAATACAACTAAAATAGGTGCTTTCAGCCGGCCCCAAAGGGTGTGGACTTAAAGAGAAGCCTATAGTCAACTTCAAAAACCATGTCAAGGATAAAACCCCTGCGGCGCTACCGCTATCGTCGGAGTGCAAATGCCGTCTGGGGGCAACCAGCTGGCAGAAAGGATCAGTTTTTTCTGGCTTTTGTCGAGCGTCTCATGTACAATTTTGTGCAAATTTGGCCTTTCCAACTATCGATCGGATTGGCATGATAGTTGTACCAACCGGGTTGGCGTTGCTGGTATGGTATCGAGCTTGAGCACGCGGTGTGCCGTCATTCCGTGATCGACCTCTCTTTTTTTTCGTCGGATTGCATCACGTCTGCCCAACAACGAACCGAACCGGGGAACCAGGCAATGGTGGCCTTCGCTGGCGTATTGCCAATCAGGCACTATATTTTGTTACTTATGATTACTGTTTTTACAGGAGGCCGCCAAATGACGAACAGCGGGAAAAAGACTCTTTGCCTATCACTGATTGCCGTTCTGGTTTTTAGCGGATGCGCATCTGCTCCGAAAGTGGAAAGAAAAGAAGTCGATACCACTATCGACCTGAGTGGTCGCTGGAACGACACAGACTCACGGCTGGTGTCGGAAGAAATGATTGAAGATTGCCTCACCCGACCCTGGCTGAAGCGTTATGAAAACCGACACGGCGGCAAGGTTCCGACGGTGATTGTGGGCCAGGTCAAAAACCGCAGTCACGAGCACATCAATGTGCAAACCTTTGTCAAGGATCTGGAAAGAGCATTGATCAACTCGGGGTCGGTGCAATTCGTCGCTTCCAAGGGGGAACGCGAGGGTGTCCGCGAAGAACGACTCGACATGGCTCAACACTCCTCGGACGAATCGATGAAAGAAGCCGGTCGGGAAATCGGGGCCGATTTCATGCTGATCGGAACGATCAACACGATCCGGGACGATATCGGCAGCAAGGCGGTGATGTATTATCAGGTTGATCTCGAACTAATCGACATGGAAAACAACCTGAAGGTCTGGATCGGGGACAAAAAAATCAAAAAACTGATCAAAAAACCGAAAGTGAAATGGTAGTTGCCGCCTCCCCCCGTGCTGTGAATCGATCTGTGTGGACATCCTCTATAGCCGTTATTTGCCTTAACGGGCTGATTCTGCTGTGGCTCTGCGGGTGCGGCCCCAAGATGGACCACTACCAGCAGCTGGACCAGTATGTGTACAATCAGCAATACGATGCGGCCCTGCAGTTGATGGAAGACAGCCGGAAAGGATATCAGGAGCGCAACAAGGCGCTGTACCACATGGAGGAAGGTCTGCTGGCTCACTTCGCCGGCCGCCATAGAAAAAGTATCGAAAGCCTGCTGAAGGCCGAGTCGATACTGGATGAGCTATACACCCGATCCATTTCCAAGCAGGCAGCCTCGTTTTTGTTCAACGATAACACCATTCCCTATCGGGGAGAAGACTTCGAGGATGCCATGGTCAACCTTTACCTGGCATTGAGCTACGCTGCGCTGGGAGCGACCGAAGATGCCCTGGTGGAAGCCCGGCAGGTGGACAACGAGCTAAACCTGATCAACAGCCGATACGATGAGGATCAGAAAAATGTATACCGCGAAGATGCCTTCATTCGGTTTTTAATGGGCGTGCTCTATGAATCCGCCAAAGAGATGAACGATGCGTTCATTTCTTACCGAAAATCGGAAGAAATCTATCGCAATGATTATGCCGCTCACTATGGCGTCGATCCACCGCGCTTTCTGATCGAAAACTTGCTTACCAGCGCGAGCGCCATGGGCTTTACGGATGAATTGGCGCGGATCCGCGAACGCTATCCGGATGTTGAATTTCCGCAACCCGGCGAGAAGCGGAACCTGGCGGAAATCTTCGTTATTCATTATAATGGAATCGGGCCGAGCAAGGTGGAGCGGCAATGGATCGTTCCCATGCCGGACGGGTACATCGCCAACGTCGCTTATCCGGTTTACGAGAAAAGGCCCTACCGGATTTCTGTCGGCATCGTCCGTTTGAACCCCGTGGAAGGCGACCGCTGGATGGAGGGCTCGACGGAATTGATGGAAGACATCGGCATTATTGCGATACAAAACCTGGAAAACCGCATGAATCGGATCAAGGTAAAGGCGATCGCCCGGGCTACCAGCAAGTACATGGCTACCAAGGCGGCGTCTAAAGCAGCCAACGACGAGGCCGGCAACCTGGCCGGTCTGCTGGTTCAAGTTGCCGGCAACATCGCTGCAGCCGTGACCGAAAGGGCAGATGTTAGGCACTGGCGCATGCTGCCGGATGAAATCCGGGTTGCACGGATGCTGGCGCCGCCCGGCCTGTACGATGGTCACATCGACTTCGTCGATGACACCGGTGAGGTCATATCGTCGAAAAACCTGGCTCCATTCGCAGTCGGCAGTGGTGAAATTAAATTTATCTTCCAGCGAACGATGCACTAGGACGCTTGTTTCACATGCCGCTATCGCAGATTCGTTTTTTGCGCCAGGTGTTACCCATTTTGTCGGCTTGGCAGAAAAATGTTCATAAACTGCGGGGGTCCGTGCAATGACACCCCATCAAAGCGCCGGGTATCCGGCGCCAGGGGAACGAAAAGAGCCAACTCAATTGAAGCGGTCAAGCAAAAGTCGGTGTCGTTCAGGTCGTTGCGGGTCGGCGCATCTGCCGGCACCCTTTTCGAAAGACCCTGAAGAGGTGCCATCCGTGCAGTATTATTGCGACTCCATTGGACGGCTGCTCATCTTGCCGGTTGCAGCCCTTCTTCTTTGGTCGGGTTGCACCGGTAAATCCGCGCAGCCGGTCCCTGAAAACGACATTCGCATCCGTTCCGATCGCGCGTTTGTCGACCTGAGTGCGGAAGAACAGGGCCGTCCCAGCGATTCGAATGCCTTTCGAGCACCGCCGCCCAGCGCGACCCCGGCGCCGGAGACCGCTGTGGTTGAAAAAGCGGTACCGGTTGAAAGTGGCCGCAAACCGGCGTGGATTGACGGAGAGAGCCGCGATTTCCCGTCCGCCAGATACATCACCGGGGTGGGTTACGGAAACGAGCGGCCGGCTGCAGAAGACAGGGCGAGGGCCGAAATTGCCAGGGTATTTTACAGCCATATCGACTCGAGCAACCGCACCTACCAGGAAATTTTCGAAAGCCGCGCCGGCGACAAGTCCCGCACAGCTGAAAGCATCAACTACGAAGAGATCACCCGCGTGTCGACCCGCAAGGTGCTCTCCGGCGTCCGCATCGGTCGCGTGTTTCGGGATCCATCCAACAAACCCGAATTCTTCGCCCTTGCAATTCTCGACCGGATCCAGGCTGCAGAAATCCTTCGGAGCAGGATTGTGGAGCTCGATCGGCAGATCGAGCAGTTGTTGGACGAGAGTCGATACCAGACCGACAAGCTCACCCAGATCAAATTACTGCAGCGCTGCATCGAGCATCACGCACTTCGACAGGCATACAATGCGGAGTTGCGAATTGTGGACACCGGCGGAATAGGATTGGCCCCTTTGGTCAACATCGCCGAAATTAAAACACAGCTCACCGGCGTGCTGCTCAAAGATTTCCTGATTGCCCTGTCGGTGCAAGGATCCCGGGCGAACGAGGTGCAACGGTCTCTGGTGGAAGCATTGAACGGGAAGGGTTTTGCCGTATCTGAACAAATCGGCAGCGCCAGTGTTCTGGCCAGAGGCCGGGTTGAAATCAAACCGATCCCCCAGAGTGATACGGAATGGAAATTCGTGCGCTGGAACGCTTATTTCGATCTGGTCGATCAGAAAGGCGGAGCCGTGTTCGGCAGTGTACAAAAGTCCGGCAAGTCCGGCCACCTGACCACCGCCCAGGCTGAAGACCGTGCGGTGAGAAGCATTCGCAAAAGCTTGGCAGCAGAAATTTCGGAGGATCTGAGCAACTACATTTTACGCCAGAGCCGTTAGCCGCTTAATCGACGGCCCGTTGTGAAAGGAGGTGAACTGCGGTGAACAAAAAGTTAGTGATTGCATGGATTGCCGGTTTGCAGGCGTTTTGTCTTTCAGTGGGCATTGACGTGTCACCGGCGGCCACCCCGAAACAGATTTACCGGCAAGCCGGCCCGGCTGTCGTCTTTATACTGGCTGCTGAAAATCCAAAAACAGCCAGCGTGGGGACCGGGTCCATTATTCGGGATGACGGACTGGTGATAACCAATGCACACATATTAAAGAGGTCCAATTCCTCTAGACTGAAAAAGGATGTGTCGATCTATCTGAAACCGGAAAAGGTCACCGGCAACCACAAGACCGATTTGTCCAATCGCTACCGGGCAAGAATCCTGGCCTATGACATCCCATTGGATCTGGCACTGTTGCAAATCGAAGGGGTGGACCGCCCGCTGCGTCGGATCGAATTTTCCGATTCGGCGGCGGTAGTCGTCGGAGACCAGGTCTATGCCATCGGCCACCCCGAACAAGGCGGGCTCTGGAGCCTGACCACCGGAGTCATCAGTGCTTTTCGGCAGGACTACGGCGGCGTCTCCGGGAAAAACCTGTTCCAAACCGACGCCAGCATCAACCGGGGAAATTCGGGCGGTCCACTGCTGGACACCAGTGGAAACATGGTCGGCATCAACTCCCTGATCGCCAGGAAAGCCGCGGATGGATTGACCATTACAGACGTCAACTATTCGATCAAGTCCAGCGTTGCGCTTAAATGGCTTGCCGGCATCGGGTACCGGTTTGAAAATTCCCGCACAGCCGCTGCCGCCCCGGTACCACAGGAAATCGGCAGTTCCACTGCCCAGCAGCCGTCGATGGATGAACCCCAACGGCAACCGGAGTCTTCTCAGCAGCCGCAAAAAACAACCGAGCCGGCTCCGACTCCGGAAGCTTCTCCGGAAGAGCAACCACCGGTTTCGCAGCCGCAGTCGAAAAACCCGGAAAAACCCGCAGCGCCGGAAAAACAAATGGAATCGTCCCCCGAAGCAGCACCGGAATCGCCAACTCCCGGGATATCGCCACCGGCGGCCGGTAAACCCGGCGAGGCGCCGGGTGGCGGAAAGATTCTCACCAGGAAAAAGCCTTACAAGATGAGCAAACTCCTGCGGGAAATGCAGGAGATGGAAGATATGATGGAGGACATGAAAGGTAAAATTCAGAGGTACAAAAAAAGCCAGTAACATCAAGGAGGGAATTATGAAAACAAAACACTTGACGATTCTGGGGGTCATGCTCCTGACAGCGGTCTTGATGGCCGTCGGATGTTCCTCAACTCCTGAAACGACCCCAAGCGCCGACACGGCAGCCCAGGGCCCTGAATGGGTGATGAAAGGCAGCGGTGCATTCGATGTAGACGGAACCAAGCTTTTTTATGGCGTCGGTGTGGCTTCCGGGATCCGCAACAAAGCGCTGCTGCGGCAAACGTCCGACAACCGGGCCCGGGCAGAAATTGCCCGCACCATGGAAGTCTATGTCGCCAGCCTTACCAAAGACTACATGGCTTCCACCACCGCAGGCGACATGTCTAAATCTTCGGAGGAACAACATGTGGAAAGCGCTTTAAAAACCTTCACAAAAT
This sequence comes from Deltaproteobacteria bacterium, assembly GCA_024639205.1. Lineage (GTDB taxonomy): Bacteria > Desulfobacterota > Desulfobacteria > Desulfobacterales > SG8-13 > SG8-13. The sequence continues at coordinate 12,086 of JAHEIV010000041.1, forward strand.
CGACCCTGCACGGGGCGACGATTGTCGACCGCTGGATGGATCCAGCCGACGGTTCCATGTACTCTCTGTGTGAGCTCGACCTGATCAGCTTTAAGGAAGCCCTGGAAAATTACAGGGAACTGGATGCAAAAGTCAGGGATTACGTTCGCGAAAATGCAGAAACCATGCACGATGAGCTGGAAGAGTTGGAAAACCAATAACCGGCCTATGTCACAGCAGATATTCAGACAAAGCCGGTAAGAAAGCGGTGACGGATACCCGTCACCGCTTTTTTCATTTTCTTGTTCAGATCAATCCGCTGCACTACGGTCCGGAAATCGCCCTGATCAATTCATCGGACAGTTCAACCTCCATTTCGACTCTGACCGAACCGTCCGGAAGCTGCTCCCGGTTCACCACCCGAGCACCCTG
>JAHEIV010000426.1 GCA_024639205.1 Deltaproteobacteria bacterium
CTGCCTTCTGGGATTTTACAACATCCTGGGACTGCTATTGTGCGGGATGGGCCTGCTGATTACGGTACCGGTCAGCTTTATCGCATGGGCCTATCTCTACCGCTGCCTTCAGGGCCGCACTCCGCTGCCGAACGCATAAGCTACTGCACTCTGCGACTTCGACCACTTTTTAGAATCCACCGTGATCAGAAGACAATGGTGAGGATATGACCACAGATTTTTTCGCCTACGGGAGCCTGATGTTTGAAGATATCATGTCCTCGGTTTCCGGGAGTCGATACGAATGCGGACCTGCTTTGTTGCGCGATTACCGGCGCTCAGCGATCCGTGGCGAGGTTTATCCGGGCATACGGCCGAAAAAAGGAGAGGTTGTCACCGGCTGTGTTTACTTTAATCTGACCCAGACAGCCTGGCAGCGACTCGACTTGTTTGAAGGCGAGATGTATCGGCGGGAAACCATCGAAGTGGAGTTTGCAGACGGTCATACCGCAAGCGCACAGACTTACGTCGTGCAACCGCAATTTTCCTCCAGGCTCAGCCAAAGCGAGTGGAGTCCCGAAGAATTCCTACGTGTCGGCAAAGCGCAATTTCAGGTAAGGTATCATGGATTCGGCATGTTGAAACCAAACAATGGCGACTGATGGTAGCCGGATTCAGAAAAAACTTCTTGACAACTTGCCAGCAAAATTTATAGCATGCGGCCTTGTTGGAGAAGATCAGATGAACCCAATCACACAACGACAATTCGGTGCCGAATATCGAGGCTGGTGGTGGCAGGTCTTTAGTCAGGGGCTAGCCGGCGGAATATCCTCAGCCTGACAACCGATTGATCGAAATTCAGGACCGTGGGCAGCCTCAACAGCCCGCGGTCTTTTTTTTATACACCCCGAACGGCCGTGGGCAGATCCTGCGGCCGTTTGTTTTTAAGAAAAGGGCGAGTCAAGATGAACCTACGAAGATTTCCTGACAGAGATCTGTTTCGACGGCTGATGCAAACCAGCACGGTCGTACCGGTGTGCCGCGAGATGCTCGCGGACATGGAAACCCCGGTCTCCATCATGCAAAAGCTTTATCGGTTTTCAGGGCCGGTTTTTCTCCTCGAGAGTATGGAGGGCGGCGAGCGCTGGGGTCGTTACAGCTTTCTGGGCGTCTCAGCCAGCCGTCAGCTCAGGGTATTCAAAGATACGATCCAGATCGAGCAGAAAGGTTCCGTTGAACGCCATTTACACGGTGGCGATCCCCTGCGTTTTCTGCGAACATTTATGGCAAGCTACCGACCGGCGGTTGTTCCGCAGCTGCCCAGATTCTGGGGCGGCCTGGTGGGTTACATGACATACGAAATGGTATCCTTTTTCGAGGCAATCCCGAATCGGTTGCCTGAAGACCAACCGGTGGCGCATTTCATCATGCCGGATGAGCTTCTGATTTTCGACAACATCACCAACACTCTCATGCTGGTAGCCGTCGTCCACGCAGATGCTCACCCGGACGCAGACGCGGCCTTTGACGACGCCACTGCAAGAATTGAAGCGATTCAGCAGCAGATCCGCCGTCCCCTTAATACCGATCAGGTTTCTACCCCGCCTTTTTCCTGCCACCTGGCGCCGGCGGTGGATGAAAAAGTCTTTCGCCGAAGAGTCGACATCGTAAAAGATTACATCCAGGCAGGAGACATTATCCAGGCGGTCATATCCCAGCCATTCGTCTGCCGCCCCCCGCAGGACCTGCTTTCGCTGTACCGCGCCCAACGGTATGTCAATCCTTCGCCGTATCTGTTTTTCCTTCATTTGGACGGTATCGCGCTGATCGGTTCTTCACCCGAGACCATGGTGCGGCTGGAGAACGGAATCGCCACCCTGCGGCCCATCGCCGGGACGCGACCCCGCGGGGAAACCGAACAGCAGGACCGCACACTGGCCGACGAACTGCTGAAAGATGAGAAGGAAAGGGCCGAGCACCTGATGCTGGTCGATCTGGGCCGCAACGACCTGGGGCGGGTAGCCGAAACCGGCACGGTGCAGGTGACCGACCTGATGGTGGTCGAACGATACTCACACGTGATGCACCTGGTATCCAACATCGTGTGTGATCTGCAAAACGGCTGCGATGCCTGGGAGTTGATAAAGGCCACTTTCCCCAACGGCACCCTGTCGGGAGCACCGAAGGTGCGTGCAATGGAGATTATCGCAGAAATGGAGAATCATCCAAGAGGTCCCTACGGTGGTGCTGTCGGTTACGTTTCGTTCAGCGGAAACATGGACATGGCCATCACCATTCGAACCGCCTGTATTGCCGGTGATTCCCTGACGGTTCGCGCTGGTGCCGGAATCGTTGCGGATTCAGACCCCGAACGGGAGCGGCAGGAAACCGTTAACAAGGCGATGGCCATCCAGGCGGCATTGGAGCTGCTTCGCAATGCTTAATTCAATCGGGCCGGCGGCCGGCATTCCGAAAACGCTTGGAGAGGAGATAACTCCATGATCTATGTTATCGATAATTACGACTCCTTCACCTACAACCTGGTACAGTATCTGAAGATGCTGGGAGCAAAAACAGCGGTGGCTCGCAACGATGCCGTCACCCTCGAGGAACTCGAGGAAAGCTCTCCCGCCGGTGTGGTCATTTCTCCCGGCCCGGGCCGACCCGAAACAGCGGGCATTTCTCTTGCGCTTGTCCGGCGGTTTTCAGGCAGGTTTCCGATTCTCGGGGTCTGCCTCGGTCACCAGACCATTGCCCTTGCTTTCGGCGGGAAGGTTGTCGGAGCCAAGCGGTTGATGCATGGAAAAACCTCCGCCATTCAGAATGACGGAGAGGCCATCTACAATGGAGTCTCCACAAGTTTTACTGCCATGCGCTATCATTCGCTGGCCGTTGAAAAAGAAACGCTGCCCGACTGCTTGAAGGTTACTGCCGAATCGGAAGACGGCGAAATTATGGGAATCCGTCATAACAGACATCCGACAGAGGGGATTCAATTTCACCCGGAATCGATTATGACACCAGTGGGCAAGCGGTTGTTGCGGAATTTTATAAAAAGCACGCGTCAGCAGCCAGTCGATAACAGAAGCTAGGGGGAGAAAAATCATGTTTCGGGAATACCTGAAGAAAATTGTCGACAGACAGGACCTGCAACAGTCGGAAATGTCGGAAGTGCTATCGGATATCTTCTCGGGAGATATTACCGATGCGCAAGTCGGAGCTTTCATGGCCGCATTGGCCACCAAGGGCGAAACGTTCGAAGAGCTTGCTGGAGCGGCCCAGGCCATGCGGCGCAGAGCCTTGCGGGTGGACGTTCCGGCTGCAGCCGTCGTTGATACTTGCGGCACCGGCGGTG
>JAHEIV010000427.1 GCA_024639205.1 Deltaproteobacteria bacterium
AATGATAAAGACAAAACGATTCTGGGCGGTCCTGACGGCCGGCGTGCTGATTGGATGCAGCGCCGCCCCCCAAAAGACCTTATTGAAAGACACCGATGTGCATGTCGAGCCGGGAACCATCATCTCCGGTAAAACCGGCAAACCGATCAGCTTCGAGCAGCTGCTTGCCGATCTGAAGAGCGTCCGGATCGTTTACATCGGCGAATCCCACACCGACCGGATCCACCACCGCACCCAGCTTGACATCATTGCCGGCCTTTTTGAGGCTTCCGGCGATATCGCCGTCGGCATGGAAATGTTTGATTTCACCTACCAACCGGTGCTGGATCGATGGTCGACCGGACAGCTTGACGAGGCCGATTTCCTGGAAAAGGCACACTGGTACGCCAACTGGCGATTTCCTTTCGAGCTGTACCGGGATATTCTTGAATACCTGCAGCAAAACCGCATCCCGCTGGTAGGGCTCAACATCCCGTTTCACATTCCTCGCAAAGTCAGGATCGGGGGGCTGGAGAACCTCACCGATGCAGACAGCCGCTACCTGCCGTCCGAGATCGACACCGGCGATGCCGCTCATCGGGCCTATGTGGAAAGGGTTTTCAAACAGCATTCCTTCCACAGCAGGGCCACTTTCGATTACTTTTACGAGGTCCAATGCTTGTGGGAGGAAACCATGGCAGAAACGATTGCCCGGACAATGCCGGCCGGCATCATGGTCGTGCTGGCGGGAAACGGGCACATCGTCCAAAAATTCGGGATACCGGAAAGAGCCTTCCGCCGAAACAGCCTGCCTTATCGGACCGTTTACCTTGCCGGCGTCGGCGGCGATATCGAGCTCGCATTCGGGGACTATATCTGGGTGACGCCCGCCCCGGAAGAATCCGATCGGATAAGACAGTAGCCTGACCCCGAATATCCCCGACAGACCCCACCATAACATCCTCTGTTGTGCCAACGAGACCCTCACTGTCCGGTCATTTGCCGGATCGCCGGGTGCGTCCGCAGCTTCAGCGCAGTCGACAGTTCGATAAGCGAGGCCTTGCGTGCCGGTGAAGCTGCGGTGCTCAACGCCCCCTCACACTTGCTTGCCGCAGTTTGAATAGGCGGGACGATCAAGGATACCCGTATCGATTCCGGTTTCTTTATCGGCAATCATGGTTACGTTTACGATTAATGTTTGAGAATCGATCCCAACCCAAGGGCAAGCGATTGGTGATGATGCGTTTACCCTCACAGCTGATGTCGCTGTTATCTATGCTCGTGCTGGTGAGCTGCGCGCTGGCAAAACCGTTTCCACAGTCCATTACCACGGCGGAGCGGTTGCAGATGTTTCCCACTGCCGGGTTACCCCTGAAAGGCGCAGCGGAAATATATTGGAACGAACATCAAATACCGTTCATAAATGTCGGTGAGGATCAGGACGTCCCTTTTTTGCTTGGAATGGTGCACGCTCACTTGCGTTTAGGCCAGATGGAGCTGCTGCGCCGGGCCTCCCAGGGGCGGCTGGCGGAAATTTTCGGACCCTGGGCGGCAGACATCGATCATACTGTGCGGATTGTCCATTTCGGCAAGGCAGTTCCCGAAATGCTTCGGGATCTTCCGCCGGATACCCGCGCGTGGCTGCTGCGCTATACCGAGGGAATCAACACCTACATTCAGAGAACCTCCCAACCGAATTCCGAAATGATCGTGCTGGGGATAGAACCGGCTGCCTGGTCTCCCCAGGAAGTTCTCACCCTGGGGCGCCTGACCGCAACCGATGTCAACTGGCTCCACTGGTTTTTTCACCTGCGCCTTCGCAACGAGCCTTCCTGGCCCGAAGTGTGGGAGCGCATGAAGGCCCACGGGCAGGAATCCCAACCCAGTTTCGGCGAAAAAGACGGTTTGCCCCTGCAACTGCTGAGCGGAGCGGTGAAAAGCGGCAGCAACGCGCTGGTTGTCTCCGGCAGCAGAACATCCAACGGGGCAAGCCTGATCGCCAGTGACCCGCATCTCGGGCTGATGTTGCCGAATTTCTGGGTTTTGGTGGGATATCACTCTCCCAGCTACCGGGTGGTCGGGTTCACGATTCCAGGACTGCCGGTGGTCGTTGTAGGCAGAAATGAGGACATCGCCTGGGGCGGGACGAACATGCTTTCCCTGTCCAGCACCTTCTACGATATTTCCAACCTGCCTGATGATTCGCTTACGCTCAGAGAGGAGTTCATTCGGGTTCGCTGGTGGTTCGACCGCAAGGTTACCGTTCGGGATTCGGAGTTGGGCCCGGTGGTTTCCGATTCACCTTCTCTTGAAAAGGAGTCCCTGCCGCGTCTGGCGCTCAAGTGGCGGGGGCATCGACCCAGCGACGAACTGAGCCCGTTCCTGGCGGTGAACCGTGCTTCCACCTGGGAAGAATTTCGGCTGGCATTCGAATCCTATGCCGTATCGGGTCAGAACATGCTTTATGCCGATGCGCGCGGGAACATCGGGCTGGTGCCGGCGGTGGAGTACGCACCGGCCGCCGGCATGGCCAACCGGAAGTTTTTCGCCGATCCGGCCGATCCGCTTCACCGCTGGTCGGTCGCCCTGAAAAGTACCGACCTTCCATCTATCGAGAACCCGACGCAGGGATATCTGGTATCAACCAACAACCAGCCGGTGAACACCGATCCGCCCCTTTCTTTATTCGGCAACGCGAACGACCGGTATGCAACGCTCTCGGATCGCATCGAACGTTCCAATCCAGTCTCCATCGTCGATTTGAAAGGCGTTCAACAGGAGGTTTATTCCATCAGCTCTTTCGAGTTGGCACAAGCCATCCTGGCCCGTTCACCGAAGGCAACCGAGAAAACCGAAACGCTGCTGAGCAGTCTTAGAAAATGGGACGGCCGTTACACCGTGGAATCCCGGGGGGCAGCCGCCCTGGAACTCATCGCTTATCACCTGGCCAAGACGTATTACAAAAAGCGCTACGGAGAAGCCATCTCAAACTATCTGCTCCGATCTCCGGCGGTGTACACTTTTCTTCTGCAGGACCTGCAGAGCGAAGAGCTCACCGGCATAGTACTCGATGCCATTGGCAGCGCCGCCGCTGATTTTAAAGACCGGTCTACCTGGGGCGAATTTCACGTACTGAAGCTTTCCCATCCCCTGGGAAATGTGCCGCTGATCGGCAGGAAATATCGTTTTGGAGAGTATCCGGCACCGGGCTCCACCAACACCGTGATGAAACGGGCGCATCCGCTTTCCGACAAGAAAAGAAATGTCACCTACGGGGCCAATGCCCGACACATTTCGGACCTGTCCGATCCGGATGCAAACCTTTTTGTACTGGTGGGCGG
>JAHEIV010000428.1 GCA_024639205.1 Deltaproteobacteria bacterium
GCCGGAAGGGATGGTCAACACGAAGCTGAAGACCGGCGCAATCGAGGTGACGGTGGTCGAGCTGAAAATTTTAAACGCCGCTGCTACACCGCCGTTTCTCATCGAAGACCATATCGAGGTATCGGAAAACGTGCGGTTGAGCTACCGTCACCAGGATCTGCGCCGTCCGATGCTGCAGCGCAATCTGATTGCCAGACATCGAGCGGCCACCGCCGTGCGGCAATATCTGAACGAGAGCGGGTTTCTGGATATCGAGACGCCTTTTTTAACCCGCAGTACACCCGAAGGTGCCAGGGATTACCTAGTGCCCAGCCGTGTCAATCAGGGACAGTTTTACGCCCTGCCGCAGTCACCGCAGCTATTCAAACAGCTGCTGATGATTTCCGGATTCGACCGCTACTACCAGATCGTGCGCTGCTTCCGCGATGAAGACCTTCGAGCCGATCGCCAGCCGGAGTTCACCCAGATCGACCTGGAGATGTCCTTCGCAGGGGAAGAGGACGTGATGGCGATCGCCGAGGGGATGATAAGCCGCATGTTTCAGGATGTATTGGACGTTACGGTTCCCACCCCGTTTCCGCGTCTGAGTTACGCCGATGCGCTGGGAAACTTTGGACTCGACAAACCCGATACCCGCTTTGGTATGCAGTTGGCGGACATCTCGGATATCGTCGGCGATTCGGAGTTCAAGGTCTTTGCAGAAGTTGTAAAAAAAGGCGGTGTGGTCAAAGTCCTCAACGCCAAAGGCTGCAGTGGCATGTCCCGCAAGGAAATCGACGACTTGGCGGACCTTGCCGCTGTGTACCGGGCCAAGGGGCTGGCCTGGATCAAGGTGCGGGATAACGACTGGCAGTCACCCATCGCCAAATTCTTCAGCAAAGAGAAAAAAACCGCCATGGCGAAACGGGCGGACATGCAGCCCGGCGATCTGATCTTGTTTGTTGCCGATCAGCCCAAGGTTGCCAACGAGGCGCTGGGACAACTGCGCAACCACCTGGGCAGCCGCCTCAAATTGATCGATGAAAACGCGTACCACTTTGTCTGGGTGACGCATTTTCCGCTGATGGAATACGACGAAACCGAAAAGCGCTATCAGGCCCTGCACCATCCTTTCACGGCCCCGCTGGAAGAAGACTACCCGCTGTTGGAGAAAGACCCTCTGGCGGTGAGATCGCGGGCTTACGATCTGGTACTCAATGGCGCGGAGGTTGGCGGTGGCAGTATTCGTATTCACAACCGGCAGCTTCAGGAGCGAGTATTTCAGGCCTTGGGGTTGGCAGCGGAAGAATATGAAGAAAAATTCGGGTTCCTGCTTTCCGCACTGGAATCCGGCGCACCGCCCCACGGCGGCATCGCTTTTGGCTTCGACCGATTGATGGCAATCATTTGCGGTGAGTCCTCCATCCGCGATGTGATTGCCTTTCCCAAAACCCAGAAAGCCGCATGTCTGCTGACCGGTGCTCCGTCTGTCGCCGCCGGTGACCAGTTAAAAGAGCTTTCCATCCGCTTGCGGAAACTGTAAACCGGATCCTCTCCGGATCTTTCCTCTTTTAACCAACAACTATCCGGGTTTATCTCCAGGCGCTGCCGATGATGATGGCTATCACCGTATCTTCTGTCCCCCGGGCAACATCGAGACCTACCCGCAAGCCCAAACAACGGGCAAGGAAATAGCGAATGCCCAACCCGCCGGCGATCTGTCAATCTCGCTCACTGTAGTTGACGACCACCGGCAGAACAATCCCAAACTGGCTGGAGAGAAACAGTAACCCTGTCGCGTTCGCGTCCCGGCGTGACCGCCAACTCATGTAGATTTTTTTTGAAATGATTGCCGCTTCCAATCGACCAACCTAAAAAGTCCGGGTGGTTCTTTATTCTTTGCAGGGAATTCGGGTTGGGCCTGTTCTCTGGGAGTGAAACGGATCCGGATAAACACCGGCGCCGTGGTTGTCATGGGACCCAATCCCCCGGCAATGGCAATTGGAATGCATGGAGGCAACCTGATGAAAGCGAATATTTGGAAAACGGCCGCCCTTGTGGCCGCCGGATTGGTGATATCCGGCTTTAGCCTGGAAAACGCCATTGTCCCCCGCAGTGAAATCCTCTCCGGCGGGCCACCCAAAGACGGTATACCGGCCATACTGGATCCGAAATTTGTCACAGGAACAAAAGTCGACTACCTCAGAGACAGCGATGCGGTAATCGGCGTTGAGATCGGAGGAGTGGCGCGAGCTTACCCTATACGGATCCTCAACTGGCACGAGATCGTCAACGATACGGTAAACGGGGTGCCGATTGTGGTGACGTTTTGACCCTTGACCCAGACGGGAGTCGTGTACTCCCGAAGCGTTAACGCCACGGATCACACCTTCGGCGTCTCCGGGCGTCTATACAAAAGCAATGTGCTGATATACGACCACCAGACCGAGAGCCTCTGGTCTCAATTGATGGATACGGCCATTTCCGGTCCCCTGGCAGGTAACGTTCTTCAGAAACTACCGGCCAAACGGGTGCGCTGGCGGACCTGGAAAAAGCAGCATCCCGACACCCGCGTGCTTTCCACTGATACCGGCTATCAGCGGGATTATTGGCGTGATCCTTACACGGGATACTACCTGGTAGGTTCGCTGATGTTTCCGGTGGGCGACGTTCGTCAGGATCTGCCGACCAAAGCCCGGGTGCTGGGTATTACCATTGCCGACGAATCCCGGGCCTATCCGTTGGAGGTTCTCGAAAAGCGATCCGGCAGTCTGCAGGATCGACTGGGAGGTACCTCGATTCGAATTGACATCGATGCCGAGGGGCAGGTTGTCGACGTTGTCGACGCCAACGGCAAACCGGTGGTACACTTGTTTGCCTACTGGTTTGCCTGGCAAGCGTTTCATCCGGACACCACCGTTTATGCGAAGGCGAAATGATCGGCATATCTGCAGGCCGAAGATGGTTTCCCGAATAAAAAGGGTACGAACAAGCAAATACGCCCCGATTTTCTCCGATAGCGGTGGTTGACAGCGCTACCTTCGGGTCCATATTATTAAGGCACTTGGTTGACAAAGGACGGAACCATCTGCACCTTCGGGCACTCCTTCTGACTTCACCTCATCCGAACCTATTCCGATCGGCACCTGCGCACGTCCGCACCCAATCGCTGATTCATGCAGCTCAGCCACTGCATTCACTGGTAGTTCTCGGGAGGCAATTATGCGAATCATCGCAATTCTGGCGATTTGTTTTTCATTACTGACATTTGACAGACCGGCCGACGCCCAGGATCGGTTCGATGCACTTTTCGAAGCGGTAGTCAAA
>JAHEIV010000429.1 GCA_024639205.1 Deltaproteobacteria bacterium
CTGGGGGGCCGTTTCCATCGCGACCGCATTAAAATCGAGGCCAGTCAGGTCAGTACCATCGCTCCACCACTGGCCGGGCGCTGGACGCCCGAAAGGCGCCTGCAAATGGCTTGTCGGATGCTCGACAGTTGCCGTCCCGGTCACCTGATCACAAAACGCTTCGATATCCGGCAGGCCCAAAACGCCTACGAACTGCTCGCCAATCGTCCGCAAGACCATCTGCAGCTGGTCTTTACCTATCCACGGACTCGATGACGGCTATCTGCAGCAGTGCTGCCGATCGAGGAAAATCGATATGTATACATTGGCCCTTCAAAGATCTTTTAGCGCGCGTCACTATCTGATCGGCGGCGACTGGGGAGCGGAAAACCACCCCCATGAGCATCCATATCGCGTCGAAGTTCGGCTGTCGGCCGGGCAGCTCGATGCCCACGGGTATCTGGTGGACCTGGATCAACTCGAGCAGGTTCTCGATGCCTGCATCCTCGCCTATCGTGATCGGTTGCTCAACGAACTGCCGGATTTCGTGGGGTTGAACCCGAGCATTGAACACTTTGCCCGCCTTTTCTGCATCCGTTTTCTGCAGCTTCTGGGGGATCATCGATTCGAAGTGGTGGACATACGGATCTGGGAACATGAGGCCGCCTGGGCCTCCTTTCGAGAGGTGTTTCAGTGGTCATCGGGCTGATCGTTTACGGGTCGATCGACACTCTCACCGGCGGCTACCTGTACGATAAATACCTGGTGAGCCATCTTCAACGTTGCGGCCACCGCATCCGTTTGCTGCCGATGCCGATGCGCAGCTATCCCCTTCGCTTCGGGCACAACCTGTCAAAAAGTCATTTGAAGCAGGTCTGCCGTGCCAAATTGGATCTGCTGCTGCAGGACGAGCTGTGTCATCCTTCCCTGTTCCAGTACAATCGGCGGCTGCGGTATCGGACCGCCTTGCCCGTGATATCCATCGTGCATCATCTGATGAGCAGCGAACCCCGCCAGCGATGGCTCAATGGTTTCCTGTCGATCATCGAAAAACACTACCTGGATACGGTGGACGGGTTTATCTTCAACTCCCGGGATACCCGCAGCGCCGTACTTCAATTGAGCCCGAAGCAGCGGCCCTGCGTCGTCGCACCACCGGGCGGCGATCGCCTGGCCGGTCGGATTACAGAGGCGGAAATCATGGACCGCGCCATGCAATCCGGACCGTTGCGGCTGGTTTTTCTGGGGCTGGTGATCCGCCGCAAGGGCTTGCTCCCCCTGGTAGAGGCCCTGCGTCGCATCGATCCGTCCAGCTGGCGGCTGGATGTCATCGGCAGCTTGACGATGGATCCCGCAACCGTAAACAAATCCATCGACCGCCTCCGTCATGCCGGTCTGACTGCCAACGTTACTTTTTGGGGAACCGTCAGCGACGAGGTGCTGGCCGACAAACTGGCCGAGGCGCACCTGCTGTGCATGCCTTTCGCTTACGAAGGTTTTGGCATCGCAACCATAGAGGCGCTGTCGCTCGGTTTGCCGGTACTGGCATCCACCCGTGGGGCATCCGGTGAGCTCATCGAGCAGGGAGTCTGCGGACACCTGTTTGATCCCGATGACCTGCAAGGCGTGGCGGCAGCTGTCTCGCAGCTGCATGCCGATCGTGGCCGGCTGGCCGAAATGGGAATTGCCGCATACCATCGTTCGAAACGGCACATGGGATGGAAGGATTCCATGCAGCGCGCAGAAGCCTTCCTCTCACAGATGACACCGCCATCCGGACCGATTCACCATGACATTGCGTGAGACAGACCGATATATCGCCTACCTGAAGGCAAAAAAAAGTGTCGATGACCGTGCCTTAAACCGCCATGTGTGGCAATCACTGCGCACTGCCCTGCCCGCTGCCAACCGCCGGGAGCCGATTCGTGCAGTCGAACTGGGCGCCGGTACCGGCGCCATGCTGGATCGAATCCGGCAATGGGAATTGACCGAATATTTTGATTACACCATGGTGGATATCAATCCGGACTACCTTGCGGCCCGCGTGTCGGCCGAAAGGCAGCCGTCCCTTACCGCCCCATCCTCCGCCGCATCTCGGAAGGATAACGATGCCCGGGTCTCATTCGAACATGAACACGGGACGGTAACGACGGTTTGCGCCGATCTTCACGACTTTCTGGACGATCCGGCCAACCGGCGGCAATTTCGCCTGGCCATTGCCCACGCAGTCATGGACCTGGTCGATATCGATACCGTCTTGGCCGGTCTGAGGCGAATTGTCCGGGCAGGCGGGCTGCTCTACCTTTCGTTGAATTACGACGGGTGGACCTGTTTATTGCCGCCCGTCGACTCGCCTTTCGAAAAAATCATATTTGACCGCTACCACCGCAGCATGGATCGGCGCACAGCCGGCGGCCGGCCTGCCGGCGCAAGCCGGACCGGCCGGTTGCTGTTTGACGGTCTCGAACGTCACCAAATGCCCATCCTGGCCGCCGGCAGCTCAGATTGGATTGTTTGCCCCCGCCACGGTCGGTATGGTGAAGACGACGCCTTTTTTCTGAAGATCATCATTCAAACCATCCATCGCCAACTGCGGCAGGATGCCAAAATCGATCAGAATCGACTATCCAGGTGGGTATCGGAAAGAACCACCCAAATTGAAACGGGCCGGCTAACCCTGATCGCCCGCAACTTCGATTTTCTGGCCACCGTTTCGAATGTGTGAAAACAGGACTAAGCACCCTGCCGTTTGCAGCCCGTCCGAACGTTACTGTCCGGCAACCGCTCGTCTGCAAATTCTGATCGCCCGAATTTTTGAAACCTTACCGGCAAAGCACAGAAATAAACGAATGATACGGTACCGAAAGTATTATGAACTCCGGTCCTCAAGTCCACCCTTTGACAATGAACTCCTTCCCGGTTATGGGATCAAAACCCCGGTTCAAAAAAGGTAATTCATCCGATCTTGCGTTCGGATCTTCCGTTCGGAACGCTACCCCGGATTTACCATCAACACTTTTCAGCGCGACACCCCTTGAACCCTGCCGGCGGTATCCGGTATACTATTGGCTGCTATGAAATGGATTGTCGGCATACTGATCGCCCTGCTCATCCTGACCGTGTCATCCGTGATGATTCTGCGCTGGTTCAATCCACCCACCAGTGCTTTCATGCTGCAGCACAAAATGCATTCCCTCTGGAATAAGCGGAACTCCGGGAGGGTGATGCACCGATGGGAACACTGGCGGCGGATATCCCCCCACGCGCCGCTGGCGGTGGTGGCTGCTGAAGATCAGAAATTTCCGGGTCACTGGGGATTCGATCG
>JAHEIV010000430.1 GCA_024639205.1 Deltaproteobacteria bacterium
ATACGACAAAAGCCCTCCTGTTGTTGAGGTATCGGGTTTGATCATCTCTGGTGTGTGATCCGTTATGCGATCGATGCTGCCGTATGTCAAGCGATACCGGGCAAGTTCACGAGTCGCTGCTACAAACCGGCCGTCAGGGCGGCGGCAGCTCGCAGGGAAGACTCTCGTTTGCCGTGGGGACACAGAAAGATCCACTAATTCATCCCTTCCCCGGAGATGCTTTTTCGGTCGGCGGCGCTGAATCCGGCCCATCGATAGCCCCTGCCTCGTCCTCGGAGTCCTCCATTTCCGCTAACTGGGCGGTCCGCTTCTTTTTGACCACGGAATAGGTAATCGCCAGCGTCAGCAGAACCAGCATCGGCAGCAGCAGCTCGACCATCCCCAGACGCCCCTCGGCCCGGGTCGGCACCTCCGACTCGTATCTCAACGGGGCGGTTTCGGTCTCGCCGAATCGTTTGTGGAGGGTAACGACGGCAGCGCCAAGGTAAATGACGACAAAGACGATCGCAAATAGTATCAGTCGTTTTTCAAGCTTACTCACACTGTCGATATCCCTTCTTGGTTGGGGTGTGGACAAACCGATTCGTCGGACTAGATTTTCTGACTCGGAGTAATCATTTCAACGCCGCAAAAAACCTGTATATTTTATTAATATTTTTCAGCCACGCTGGTAAAAACCAAACGGTTACAGGGTGTTAATTACCAATGTTCGATTACTGGGGCCGTTTCACTTCGAACTCTATCTGCAATAAACGACGGCTTAAAAACATTGACTCACTCGCTGCGCCGCATCCGCCCAGGTGGTCGGCCGTGGCAGGATGAATCCGCCGCGATTGGGACGGATTTATCCCTGCCTGGCGGGCTATCAGGGGCTGGCGGTGCGCCGCGTGTCTGTGTGTCCAGCCGCAGTGGGGCCGACTGTCCGTGGCCCCGTTTTGCTGGATCACCGATCAGATCACGAAGATCAAAGTGTGCGTTTTCCTGCTGAAGCAATGCGACTCGTAAAATAAGCGTGTATGGGGGATAAGCCCATGAGCATGCGTATCACGTTCAGGTCAATCAGGCCGGCCCTTCCGCCTCCGAAGGGTTTATCGGAGACCACAACATAACAATGGATCTACCGGGGCCAAGGGCGGGGCAAATCTTGGTCCATTGGGTGGAGAGGTCCTGCTTGTGGGGCTGGGCGGGTGCTTTATGGGCAACCTGCTGGCCGCAATTTCCACAAGAGAAGCGGCGGTTTCCGGCATTCAGCTCACCATCATCGGAACACTGGACAGTGCCCCCCCCTCGATACACTGCCATCGATATGCACATCAACGCCGAATACAGCGATTCGGAGGAAATGTCAAAACGGATCACCATCGCCGAACGCTGTTGCATCGTGGCCAATACGTTGAAGGCCTCGGTGAGCTTGGAAATCCGGCTGGAGGATCGTTCTTAGCGCTAACAAGCTGATATTATTTTTTATTCGCTTCCCAGCCCTGTCTGTGATATGCTAAAGCTGTATGTATACCGGCCACTGTTGGCTCCCCGAACGAATAGCTGCCGATCCGACCCGGAACCAATCGATGAAGAAACTCAGAGAAGAGCTCATCCGAATTCACAAAAAAAACTATCGGCAAAACCGCAAGCTGATCCATGAAAACCTGGGTTACAATCCAGGGGTTGAAAAATACGAGAAAGATTACCTGCGCTTTCTGAAAAAGTACGAGGAAATATCCAACAAAGCCGAGTTGATCAAAAAAGTGTTGTCGGCGGACCTGGTTTTTCACGGCGATTATCACACCCTCAAGCAGTCTCAGCATTCCGTTATTCGTGTCCTCCGGGAAATCAAGGGCAAGAGGGACATCATTATGTGCCTGGAGATGTTTCATGCCGCTGATCAAAAGATCGTCGACCGGTTTATGGCCGGCGAATTACCCGAAAAGGCGTTTCTCGAAAAAATCGATTATGCCAAAAAGTGGCCGTTTCGATGGGAAAACTGGCGCCCCATCATTGCCTTCTGCCGTTTGAATCGAATTCCCGTTTTAGGCATCAACAACGAATCCAACGACGTGAAGGGCATCGAGAAGCTCAAACAGCGCGACCGGTTTTCAGCCCGCATCATCGCCAGGAAATGTATCCAACATCCCGGAAAGCTGATCTATATCGTCGACGGGGATTATCACATTGCACCCAATCACCTTCCAGGAAATGTCCAGCAGCTGCTGGAATCGCTGGATGTGCCGGCCAAAACGCTCATCATCTTTCAAAATGCCGAGAATCTTTACTGGAAGCTGTGCAGCCAGGGGCTGGAAGAAGCGGATGTGCTGAAAATCAGCGAAAACATGTTTTGCGTGATGAACACCATGCCGGCAAACAAGATCCAGTCCTATTTGAATTGGCTGGAATATTCGCAAGACGCATATTTTCCTGTCCACAAGGACTGGGAGGGAACTTACTCCGAGGACAGGGGGGTGATGGTGCACGAAGTGGTCGGCACCCTGGCCGACATACTCGATCTCGAGTTTCCCGGCGACACACTGGAACACCTGGAAATCTACTACCCCGGCGATCTCGGTTTTATGGAGCTTGTTCACAGCACACCTGAATTTCGAGGCCAGCTGCGGCTGATCCGCAACAAGATCAAGCGGGGGGAAGGATTTCTGCTGGAATATGAACGATCGGGGGAAAGAGCTTATCTCATCTACCTGGCAAACTCGAATATCAACATGGCTGCCGAGGAGGCCTGTCATTTTCTCAACGCCGCTCTGAGAGGGCCCCTGCAAAATTCAATCACCCCATTCGATCGTTTCTATCGCAATGTCATTACTGAATGCCTGGGATTCTTCGGCAGTAAATTCATCAATGAAAAGCGCAAGTCACAAACGGAACACTCCTTGAGAATTTTTGTGGGTCAGGCAAACAAAGGGGAGCTGACGGACATCGACCCGGACATGGTTCAGACCGCGCGACTCATACTCCAGCATTTTTACCTGCAGCGGCGCACTTCGGCGGCGGAAGAGTTCATCCGCAAATTCTTCGACCACTACAACAGCCGCTCGGCTGTTTCCCGCATGTTCAGCACCCAGCTCGGCTACATGCTGGGCAACAAGCTCTATTACGCAGTTAAACGGGGGGAATATCCAATCAAACGGATCCAGGATCTTTTCTGCGAGCCGTTTGACACACCGATGAAAGCCTTTGAAAGCTTTTTGGACATCAACGAACGCGTGAAAAAGGTCAAACACGTCGCCCGGATGTAAAAGGATAAGAAACAGCCGGCATTGCATGTGTCTGCACGGCACAGTCGG
>JAHEIV010000042.1 GCA_024639205.1 Deltaproteobacteria bacterium
CCCGGGATAAGAGTCCGGAAAGTAAACACAACTGCCGACAAAAATCAAACGAAAACAAAAATCCCGCCCGGAAGCGGGATGGCATCGGCAAATGGAAGGGGCCGCCAACGGATCAGTACTGGCCGTGACGGATGATCTCCCCTTCGATCAAATAGATCACGCTCTCGGCGATATTGGTGGCGTGATCGGCCAGTCGCTCCAGATGGCGGGATACGAGCAGCAAGTTGATCAGGTAGCCCATCTGACCGGGCTGGTTTTTCATGGCCCTTTTGATCTGATCGTAGGCATCTTTCTGTATCTTGTCGACCTCATCGTCGAGCATCAACACCTTCAAAGCAAGATCGTTGTCCAGGTTTACCAGCGCATCCAGGCTCATTCGCAGCATGGCCTCGGCCTTTTCGGCCATAAAGGAGTAGTCGAACTCGAAAGATGGGTCCGATTGCTTGACCAGCACCCCCACCCGTTGGGCGATGTTCACTGCCTGGTCCCCGATACGTTCCAATTCACCGTTGATTTTGATCACGGTGACCAGAAAGCGCAGATCGACGGCGACCGGCTGGTGCAGTGCGAGCACTTTCAGGCACTCTTCCTCGATTTCCACTTCCATCTCGTCGATCTCATAGTCGTTCTGGATGATCTCTTGCGCCCCCCGGGCGTCTTTGTTTTCCACCGCAGTGACTGCCATCCGAACCCGCTCCTCCACCAGCGATCCCAGTGATAGAATCCGCTTTTTTACCTGGTTGAGTTCCTTTATAAAACGCTTGGCCATGTCGCTCCCCTTGCTTTGAATCCACCGGTAATCTTCATTGTCTGCCGGGTTCGGCACTGTTGCCCGAATCGAAAATTGTTGTGTGAGCACTGCTTTTCCGCAATCATGCACGATGGTGGTCCAATGTTTAGCCTATCCGATTATCGGCGTCAATCGGACCGAACCCTCAACCGATACCGATAATACTCGATTGTTAGGTTTTGGTTCGAAAACCGTTACATTTATGTGAAATTTCCGGTTTTTAGCAGTTCACCGAACCGCACACTTCGAGAATATCTGCACCCATCGACAGCGGGTCAACTTGACCATAAGCCGTTTCCGGACGACGCTGCCAATTCCCTCCAGTGCCAAACCCGACCCTTTTGCTCAGATATCGAACCGAGCGATTGCAGGTGTCATTGAATGCCACTTTCTTGAGAATGGATACGGACGGTTCCGTATCACACATTTTATGGTGTTCAATCATAATCGTTTATGCTATATGTTGTATATCATCCGTTTCGGATGAATGGGTTGGACGGGGGTTGCGTTCACACATCGTTCTTTAACAATTCTGATCAGGGAGTAGATGCTACATGGAAATTCAAAAAAACTACATTGTCGACACGAATGTACTGCTCGAAGATCCGAATGCACTCTTCAAACTGAGAAATGGAAACGAAAATGCCGTCTACATACCGTATCATGTTTTGCTTGAGCTAAACCGGTTTAAAAAAGACCCTCGCCTGGGACACATCGCCACCCGGGCCATCCGCAACATCTCCAACTACCCCGACCAGTTTGGACTGCTGAAAACCACCAGCGTCGCCAAAGCCTTCTCCAGCCAGGTGGACAGCCACATCCTGGAAGAAATCCGAGAAAGCGGTCTGCCGGAACCGATCCTGGTCACCAACGACAGGGTTTTCCAGTTGCAGGCCGGCACGCACGGCATTGCCAGCGAAGCATACAAGGAGTCCGTTCCGTCCAAGTCCGAAGCGAAGCGATATAACGGATTCATAGAAAATCCGGCAGAGCGGATCCACAACTGCTTCATGTGGAATGACTCCGGAAAACCGGTATTCTACGGTGCCAGCGAAGAAAAGGTGATCGATTACCAGCACAAGACCTGGAATGTTATCCCTCGCAGTGTTTATCAGAACCTGGCGCTGGAACTGATGAACCATCCCGACATTCACGTCACCACCGTTCAAAGCGCCGCCGGCTATGGCAAAAGCTTTCTGGCCCTGGCCTCGGCGCTTTACCAGACCCTGGAGAAAAAGACCTACGAAAAGATTTATGTGGTCAAGCCGATGATCGAGATCGGGCAGAAACTCGGCTATCTGCCCGGTAGAATTGATGAAAAGATGGAGCCCTACACCCGTTATATCTCTGATTTGCTGTTGAAGCTGCACAGACTCAGACCGGCCAATCGCATTTTCACCTCCACCGATCAAGTGCCGCCGGTATACGATTTGAAGCGATTCGAACTGCTGCCGCTGGCCTACATTCGCGGTATGAACATCGAAAACGCGGTGGTGATTGTCGATGAAATGCAAAACATGTCCCGCAGCGAGTGCCGGTCGCTTCTTTCCCGCATGGGCGAAGGCGTCAAATGTTTCTGTTTGGGCGATATCCACCAGGTGGACAACCCGTACCTGAACATCGACAACAACGGCATGAACTGGGTGGTCAACAAGTTTAAAGGCAGCCGAATCTATGCCCACCTGGGGCTCAGAGGCGATAAATCCCGCGGCCCGATTACGGATCTGGTGATCCGTTCCGGATTATAGCCGCCCCCGAATATTACAGCGAATCAGCAGTTGTTACCGTTGGTTTGGCAGGGTCTTTCTTGCCCTTACTCACCCTACCGGCCATCCAGTAAGCATCTCTGGCGGACTTTTTCCGCATTTACCCGGGGGGTGCCCTGGCCGACGGATATTCCGGTCGGTGCGGCGCTCGGTGTGCAGTGCGGACCGAGAAACCTGGCGATCATCGTTGAGCTCGATAGAACCGCGAATGAATATTCTGTATGGTGTTCAGGCAACCGGCAACGGGCACATCAGCCGTTCCCGGGAGGTGGTACAAAAGCTCAAGGAGCTCGGAAGCACCGTCAGGGTCTTGTTCAGCGGCAGGGAGCCGGATCGACTCGTCGATGTTGAAGTTTTTGAGCCCTACACGGTTCTTCCCGGACTGACCTTTCAAACAAACAAAGGAAAAATCCAGGTTCTTCGAACCGCTTCACGGTTACACCTGCTGCGCTTTTACCGGGATATCTTCTCTTTCGATGCCTCCGGCATCGATCTGATCATCACGGACTTTGAACCGATCTCCGCCCGCGTCGCCCGCCGCTGTCGGATTCCCTCCATCGGTATCGGTCACCAGTACGCCTTCTTGCATCCAATTCCCATGGCCGGAGCCAACCCGGTTTCCCGCTGGGTCCTGGTGAATTTTGCTCCGGTGGACATTTCCCTCGGACTTCACTGGCACCACTTCGGTTTTCCGATTCTGCCGCCGATCATACCACATCAGCTGAGTGTCGATCGGCCGGTCGATCACAAAAAGATCCTGGTTTATCTGCCCTTTGAAAGTCTGACCGAGGTGAAGAAGACATTCGAATCGATCACTGCCCATCACTTTTATATCTACAGCAGCGAAAACGTCCGGCAGGCGGTCGACCAGGAAAATCTGCACTTGCGTCCTTTTTCCCGTCAGGGATTCCTGAACGATCTGGTGGAGTGCTCCGGCGTAATCTGTAATGCAGGATTCGAGCTGGCCAGCGAAGCGCTGCACATTGGGAAAAAATTGCTGGTAAAGCCGCTCGAGGGTCAACTGGAACAGCTGTCCAATGCGCTGGCTATCACGCAACTTGGGCTGGGAGATGTGATGGACAGTCTGGATCCGCAGCGCATCGAACTGTGGCTGCAACGCACAGCAGATCCTCCGATGAATTATCCGGACGTAGCAGGCATCCTTGCCCGCTGGCTGGCGCAGGGCCGATGGGACGATCTGGATCGTCTGGCCCGAGAGACCTGGCAGCAAACCGGCCGGCAGATCAGTTAGGTTCGAATGGGGTTCTGCGGCTGGTTCGCGGCAGCCCGAAGGGCTCTCACTGCAGGCAGCGTGCCATGGCTGCGGACCCGGAATCATTATAGCCGTCTTACGAAACAGCAGATCCCGTTCAAGGACAGGGCGCCCGGCAGGTTGATAACTGCACGTGCAAGCGCGGCACGGTGGTAGGTGAGTATTTCAATTTGCGGGACTTTGCGGCCTTTGAGCGGTGGATGCACTGTTGAGACGACCCATTACTCTTCTTGGATCCGTACCAGGCCAAGTCCGCCGTCGATGCTGATCAGGGCCCCATCCGGTATGATGCGGGTCGCCTGCCGGATTCCTACGATCGCCGGTACTTTCAGTTCGCGGGCAACGATGGAGCAGTGATTCAGCAGCCCGCCTTCTTCAACCACTATTCCGCTGACCATGCTCAGTATGGGAGTCCATCCCGGATCGGTGTTCTGTGCGATCAGGATCTCTCCCCCGCTCAGATTCGAGCAAGTCGGGTCGCGTACGATTTTTGCCCGACCGGTCACCCGCCCCGGGCTGGTGCCGATTCCTCGGAGAACCCGTGTGGTTGTCGGAAATTCTTCCACGGGTCTTCCATCGATATAGGAAGTGTACACTTCGACACGCTGATGGTACTGGCGATAACGCTCTGCGGAAACCTCCCCGGCTTTTTCCAGCGAGAGCTCGCCCGCCACCAACGCGTGCAGTTCCTCTGCATACAGGAACATCACCCGTTCATCCATCCCGGTAAGCTTGCCGAGTGTAAGCAGGGACCGGCGGATCTCATACAGCGCTTCGTCCAGAAGAAATCGCAGCTCTTCCCGCAGGTCTAGAAAACGACTCGTCAAACGAACCACTATCGGAAGTATTCGACGCAGGAGGATCGATCCGATCCCCGCCCTGACTGGCGCTTTTTCGGGTGTGTCGTCTCCGGCCGGACCGTGGTTTGAAACAGCAGGCGCCTTTCCCCGCTGTAAATCCGTGGGATAAGCACTCCGATCATCGGTCCTGCCTTCCGGATACCGCCGAACCAGGGCCTGAAGGATGGCGATCACCTCTTCCGGGGCTTCGGCCCAGCGTTTGACAACCAGGGTGCGGTGCCGGCTGCGGCAGCCATAGCGGTTGATAAAGTGGTTGAGCATCTGCTGAAATTCCGTTGGCAATTGCCCCAACAACATCTCAGGGTCCTCGGAAATCACCCGCTTTGCAAGTTTCCGATCCTGCCGCAGGCTCTCGGCCATCCGGCGAAATTGGCGTTCGATGCAGATCGTTACATTCCGGCCGCGCTCGGACAGAAGACCGAGAAATTCCGAATGGCTGAGACCGGTCAGATCGACGCTCACCCATCGCAGAAGCCAGGTGAAAACAGTGGCATGCGAATAGGGCCACTGATTTTTTTCCTGAATAACGGCCATCGCTTCAAGGGCGCCAAGCGTTTTGCGCAATGCCTGCACCGGCGTACGGTCCGGCATAGAGCGAACGTTCGCCAGCAACTGCCGGATCTTTTTACGATGGCTGGATTGAAATGCGCGGCAGACCATCGGGTTGGCTTCCGGCTCGATCAGGATCAGCAAAACCGCGCGTAGCGCAACCGCCACCTGCGACCGGATGCGGGCGACGGGAAGATGGTCGACAGTAACTCCATCCGGAAACAGCGCCTTCAGATCCGAGGTGCGAAAGCGACGGGGGAGCAGCGAAACCACCTGGCGGATACTTTCACAGTTGATGTAAAGGTATCCGTTGATTACCGCAAGGGTCGGCCGAATGACCGGTATGCCCAGAATTCGGCAGGTCCGGGTGAGGGTGAATCGCGCCTGGTTGTCCGACATGGCACGCCCCAGAAACGGCGTCAGTCGGTCTGCCCACAGGTCGTTGGCGATTTTTCGGGTCCAGGTGCCGGAGGGAACACCGGCATAGGCTTCGGCAGTCGTGGTGATTCGGCGGGACTGCAGGAGCCAGAGCATTCCGGTCTCATCGATAGCCCACTCGATGTCCAGGTGTCCCTGCCCGAAAGTGTTCTCGAGTTTTCTCAGCAAAGCGGCGATCTGCCGCCATTGGTCGGTGCTGAGCGGACCTCGGCCCGCACCCTCTTCCGCATCCGGACGCTCCACCCGGGTCCGGCCGATCGGATCCACAAAAGCGCGGTGGGGAGACAGCCGCCCGCTGACCAGCGGTTCGGCCAGCCCATAAACCGCTTCGATAACGATCTCTCCACTTGCGGGATTGACCGGATGACACCCGAAGGCCACACCGGCGGCGGCAGCCTTTACCATCCGTTGAACAATCACCCCCATCAGGGACGACTGTTTTTTCGCAGGCTCCTTTGCGCCGGACCGCTCATAGCTCTGAACGATTCCCGCGCTCGCGCTTTGCCAGCACCGCACTATTTTGCTTCGTAAATTTTCTTGACTGAAGATATTTAGAAAGGATTGGTACTGACCGGCAAAACTCTGATTTTCAAGATCCTCCCGCACCGCCGATGAGCGAATCGAAACACCCCTGGAAAGATCGAGCTCATCGGCAAACCGCTGCACCTCGGCATGAAGATCATCGGGCCAGCTCTGGTGCAAGGAAAAATGCCGGTGGGCCTCGGTGCTGATGGCCGCCGCCGGCGGAACGGCAAATCCCGACCGCTGGGCCCGGGCGAGGGAAGCGAACTTTTGACCGACGAGATTCGGGTTCACTGCCCGGTCGTCATGGAAGGGTATGAGGTATTTCATCACCCTCCTTTTTGCTGAATCTATCGTCCGTCTGTTTCGGAGGTAGGCGGGTGCTGCGGCGAATCAATCGGTCCGGTCGGCTTTGCTTATAGGGTCCGTTCGATCCCGAGTCAGCGCGCAATCATGGCCCGCATCATGTCACCGGAATTTTCGGCATGATCGGCAATCGAGCCGATGGTTTCCGCCAATCGGACCATGTGGAATACGGTGACCGGATCGGTTTTCATGTTGAGGGCCTTTTCCTTGATGATGTCCTCGAACTTGTCGGCGTTGTGTTCCTGCTGGCGAAGGGAACGGATGATTTCCTTTACCACCACCCGTTGCGCTTCTGAATATTTCTGGAAATACTTGCGTGCCTCGATCACCATGTGGCTCAACTCGTCGATGGGGTCGATCACCGCATCCACCAGCAGCAGAAAATCCTTGTACAGCTCTTCCGGTATGCCCGGGTCTTCCCGGTAGGAGATCCAGTCCAGGGCATCTTCCACCGAATCGAGAACAGCGTCCTGTTCTCTCAGATATCTGAAGATCTGGAATTTGTCCACCGGCAGCAGGGTCCCTTTGGGCAGGTGGCCGCGGATGCGGCGCTTGACGGCATCGGCCTCATGCTCCAACCGAATGATCTCGCTGCGAAGCTCTTCGAATCGCTGGCAGCGGGTGGACATGTGGCACTCGACCGCCTGCTGGAAGGTCCAGGCACACTCTTTTACCTTTTCGGCGTGCTCTTCCAATCCGTCGAACGGGGATGTCATGAACATCGACATAAACGGTAACCGCATGGCAGTCTCCTTCGGTAAACTAATAGAGCGCTTGAATGAGTTTGAAAATGACCATACTGGTCACGGCGGCTGCGGGTACGGTCAGTACCCAGTATATCACGATCTGAAAGATTACTCGAAAATTAACGGCTTCCAGGCCGCGGGCAAGTCCCACTCCCATCACGCCGCCCACGGCGGCATGGGTGGTGGAAACCGGCAGTCCCAGTTTGGAGGCAACCAATACGGTTGTGGCCGCCGCGAAATCGACCGAAAAGCCACGGGTGTTGGTCAGCGTGGTGATCTTTCTGCCAATGGTGTCCATGACGCGATGGCCTGCCATGGCGATCCCGCAGGCGATACCGATTCCGCCGAACACAAGCAGAAAAAACGGCACCGGCACTTTGGTTCCCACCTCGCCGGTTTTCACCAGAAAATAGATCACTGCCAGCGGACCGATGGCGTTGGCGACGTCGTTGGCGCCCTGGGCCAAGGCGACATAGCAGGAAGTGCCGATCTGGATACGCCGGAAAACCTGCTCTTCTCCTTCAACCTCCGGATTCCCTACAAATTTCACCAGGGCGAGCTTGCCCGCCCAGCCCAGTAAAGCCGACACCATGAAAGCGACCAGCAGGGCGCTCGGCATTTCCATCGATAATTTTTTCCCCAGCGGCGTTTTGAATAGAAACGACAAAACCACCACGAATATGGCGATGCCGATAAAATAAGGGGACAGTTTCAATGCCCGGGAAAACGGCTGCTCCACCGAGAGGACCAGACGGATGATCACCTTGAACATGAAAAAAGCGAGGAGCATGCTGAATACCGGTGATATGACCCAGCTCAGCACGACGGCACCGAGCTTGCCCCAATTGATCACGGATAATCCGCCGGTCATGATACCGAAACCGATCATGGCCCCGACAATCGAGTGGGTCGTCGATACCGGCAGGGATCGCCAGGTGGCAAAGCTGACCCACAGCGCGGCGGCTAAAAGCGCCGAGAAGGCTCCGATGAGTGCCTGCTGCGGATCGGTCAGCACATCGGTCGAAACAATGCCCTTGCGAATAGTGTCGGTGACATGCGAGCCGATGAATGCCGCCCCGACTATGTTCAGAATGCCGGCGATGAAAATGGCCTGCCGTATGGTAATGGCATTGGCACCGACCGCGGAGGCCATCGAGTTGGCGACATCGTTGGCGCCGATGTTCCAGGCCATGTAGAATCCGAAGACGTAACCGATTATCAGTACGGTAAATTCAGGTGTCATGGTGTAATGAAACCTGCTCGGAAGAATCTCCGGGTGGCAGATTGGCAGGTATTTACGCGAGGCGCGGTCGCTCTGTGGTTTTTGTGCGTCAACCCCACTTCACATCATCTCTTCAGGATCGCTGTAAATCTCTCGCAGATTATTGATGTTAAGATTTAGTTGTGAACAAGAGGGCCATATCACGGGGGATACGGGAAAATCAACCCCATTTGACGGGCAGCCAGGGCAGGGTAAGATGTAAAGCGTTACTGTTAGCATTGGGTTAGAATTCTGCTAGAATCGCGTCAACCATCCTTTGATATCACATGGTAGCGCATCCGGGTAAGTTTTCCGCAAACGCAGCGTTTATCGGCGGAGATCAAACACCTGTATCCTCATCGCTGAGCGACGGCAGGTGGGCGCGGCAGGCGGAGGCAAAGTCTTCCGGGTAGTGCCCGCTGATCCAGCGCAGCTGCGCTTCGCTGAACGCGCCCGGAGACTGAGGCAGGCGGGGAAGGAATGCATAGAGCAACCGCTGGTCGGAATCTTCGCTGTCGAACCGTTTGGCATACTCGATAACGGTAATCATCCTGGCTCCCATCGTCTCCAATGTCTGCATGGCCGCCAGCATCACCCGGTCGAGGGAGCGACGGGTGAGCGTGTCGGTCTCGAGGATATTGCCGACCGGCTGCAGCGTCATCAGCTGCAGTTCCCACTGGGAAGTCTGCGCTTTCGGTACAAAGAGCATCACCCGGTCGTCTTCGTAGAGTACCAGGCTGTGACCGTTACCCTTGCTCTGATCCAGCCGCCGGTTTGCCCGCAGCGCGGCAATCAATGCCTCAAAAAAGCTGCTGCCGGTCTCCTTACGGTAGCGTTGGACGAACTCGGCGACCAGGTCCCCGCAGCAGTATGCCGAGAAGCTTTCCTCTTTTGTATCCAAGGCCCCGTTCGAAGAGATTATGTTCGGCACAAGCGCATACTGGCTGTGAATCTGCTGGTGGGAGGCATGCAGCCGGTATCCGCTGGGAGAAAAATCAAAGCCGAAGTTCCACCCCCAGAGGGTGGCGGTGAAAGGCAATCGCGCTCGTTCGGCGTCGCTTTGCAAGCCGTCGACGATTTTTAGGCGCAACGACTCCAGTTCTGTCGGCGTCAATGGCCTCTTGGAGGCCGGCACCTCAATTTCTAGTGCTTCGGCCAGACGTGCGAATGTCCGCTGGTAGTATAGATGTCGCATTCCGCGCATGTCGCCTGGGGTCAGGTCGCCGATGCGATAACGCACGGCATCGTCGGCCATGTTGGCCGCAAATTGCCCCCACGGGATGTAGCTGTTGCGTCGAAGATATTCAAAAATGTGACTGGTATTATCTTTCCATTCGCCGACGATTTCACTGTCTCCCTGTATTCCGGGTTTCAGCACCATGGCGGTTTTATATGGATCGGGAAGGTGCGGGTTGTTGGCCACCGCTTCGAACAGAAGATGATCATAAATGACCGCTTTGCCGCTGCCGCCGGCCTGCCGGATATGTGCCAGGCCAACCGGATGGCCATCCGCATCGTTTCGCACCAGGCGGCAGCTGATTTCAGCGAGATGAATCAGATCCGCCGGGTCCGTGGAGTTGACCGCCAGCGTCATTTTCAGTGCGTTCGGCAGTTGCCGAAACAACTTCGCTGTTTGCTCGGTTCCGGATCCCGGCGGATGCCGGAGATTGCCGATCAGTTCAGAAAAGGAAAGGGTCGGTTTTTCAGCAAGGATAAACTCATCCGCTTCCAGCGCCCTGGAATCCGCCCAGCTTTTGAGGATATAAGTGGTCCCGCGGAAGGGGAAGGCATTGGAAATCTCATAGATCCACCCGCCATTGGGTTCGGTAACGTCTCCTTTCGGAAAATTGGCATCGTTTCTATTTGGCTGACCGTCTTCGAAGGGTCCCAGGCTGCCGGTAGCTGAATCCCGGCGAAAGTTTTTGACGGTATACCGGGGGCGGTGAACGCCGAATACGAAGCGCCCGTCCGGCGCAACACAGGTTCGCAGGTTATCGAACAACGGATTCCCCCATCAGCTGGATCGGCTGCCGGCCCTGGATTCACTTTCGGACGTTCCGAAACCAATCGGCACAGCGCCGCAATTGGATGTGGCAATGTGAACGGCCCGCATGGCGCGGGTCTTCCAGAACCTGTATCGACTATCATGGTAACACAAAAAAATCGCTTTTTCGATAGCACAAGGCAGAACCGCGCAAGGGGCCGAGAATTCAGGTGGCATGGAGTTGGGTGGTGGCGCCGGGACGACCCAATCAGCGGAAAAACACCTGTTGCATTCTTCGCTGTATGACCGGACCGTGGATCACGTTAGCCTGAAAACCGCTGCGCGCGCATCTTGCGTGCAGCGGTCAAGTAAAGATGGCTGCAGGTCAATCGATCTCATAAAGGGTTTTGTAGGCGTTTCTTCTTTCCAGTCCTTTACGAATCCTCAACAGACGCGCCATGCGTCGATCAGTGCCGCTTCTGCGATGGCGCAGCCACCTGCGCTCCGGAAACCGATAGGACGATGTCCGTTGCCTGCGGTCGGACAGGCGTCGCCTTCCTCCCTTGTCGGCCAATTCCTTTTTGTCCATAAGCGTTCCTCCTGCGAGATGCTACCCGGCAGCGTCTGCCGCCGTCAAGGGGCAGCACCAGAATCATGCGGAATACAATGATGACTGCAAGAAGCGTGCAGAAATTTCTATGCTAATATATTGTTTGATTTAAGCATTTTAGATGATCGCATTAAAAAAATCAAACGATGTTGTGAAGTCGATTACCTACATTTGGGGAATAGAAATCACACAGCAGTCGCTACTGCATGGGCCTTACCACCGTTTGTCGAGTCGATATGGCAGCGCTTACAACCGGCAGGAACCGGACCGTCGCCATATTTCGGGCAGCGTTGATCCGGCCCGCAAGCATACACTAAATCCGCTGCAATCGCATCACTCGTTTGCGGGGGTCCTTGAAAAACTCGACTCCGAATCCCTCCCGATTTCACCAGACGATCTGTGCCCTGCGCTTTGCGTTTTTGTCTTTGGAGTAAGGCAGCGCCACTGTGATGACCTCACCCACCGGCGGTATATCCGGAGACTGGATATAAAGACCGCTGCGGCTGTAGCTGACCGGATCACCTTCGAACAGGTGGACCCGCGTGACAAAAAAAACGTACCGGGAAAACGGATACCGGGGATCTTTTCGCCGGTCGGGGTCGGCGCGGTGATTCAATGGCAGCATTTACGACTACTTTCAGGATCAACGTCACCATTCTGGTCGGCGGGATCGCATGGCAGTCTGCATCCTTCGACTCATTGGGCAGCCATTTGTAAGGATCTTCCGGCGTCTTGGTGATCACGACGGAATAATCCGGAAGCCTGCCTTTCCGGTATTGGCAAAGACCGTGCAAAACAGATCATTTTTTTTTTGCTAATTATATCGACTGCTAAAACAGAAGGCGAAAAAGCGAAGAAGTAAAACGAAAGGTTTTTCTAATATTTATTTACTATATTACCCAATTTAATTATTATATTACCTAGTACTAATTTATTAATTATTTCCATATCCTTCTTTTCGCAGCGCACCGGTGCCGGATGCGGTCATCGAGGCCGGATGTCTTGCTTCCTAATTTATTGACTTGCGAATTCAAATCGTTTACGTGTCTGAAAATGCGCAAAGGATTCAAACAGCGTTCCACGTATCTGATGCTGCTGG
>JAHEIV010000431.1 GCA_024639205.1 Deltaproteobacteria bacterium
CTTGCCGATTACAAAGGCATCATAGGGCGGGATGTAATTGTCCAGTATCTTCGATGCGCAGGTGGTCCGAACCCCTTCGATGCAGATCAAATCCTTTACACCCAGCGGAATGCCGGTCAGCGGACCGGCGCTGCCGGCGGCAATCCGAGCGTCCGCTTGTTTTGCCTGCACCATGGCCTTATCGGCGGTAACGGTCAGATAAGCCTGCACCTTTTCATCCACCGCGTCGATGCGCTCCAGCACTGCCCGGGTGAGTTCGACCGAGGTGATCTCTTTTTTTATCAGCCGTTCGTTCGCTGCCGAGATGCTGAGTTCATGAAGATTCATTCAGTGCTCCCACTGACCATTTTCGATTCCGGGTTTCCGGATGCCGGTTCGCGCAATGTCACCTTCGTCCGCGACCCGTCTCCGGAGGGAAATGCTTTTTGTCGCATGTTCGGTTTGCGGGTCGATCTTGCCGCCCCGCACAGCAGGCCTCATCGGCGCCGAGACCGGTTATCCGACCACTTTCGGCACCACAAAGCTGTCCTCTTCTTTCTCCGGTGCATTTGCCAGGGCTTTATCCGTTTCCAGGTGCGCGCGCTCTTTATCTTCGCGAAACGCATTGGTCAGCGAGATCGCGTGGGAAGTCGGTTTGACACCTTCCGTATTAACGCCCTGGAGCTGATCCACATATGCGAGCACCGTGTTGATCTGCCCGGCGAATTTTTCAATCGCCGCCGCATCGAGCTCCAAACGCGCCAGATGCGCGACGTGCAGAATTTGTTTCTTGGTAATTCTCATCGTTCACCTCAAACCGATTGGCGTGATCTTGCGTTGGCTCCTGTGTCCACGCCCGGCAAGAACCTGCCGGTGTGACCCGGCACCTACTCTTTTCTGTTTACAAGAAACGGATCAAATCCGTCTTTCTTTAACCGCTTGAGGGTGTCATCCGCCTCCTCGCGGCTGTCGAAACGCCCGACCCGCACCCGAAACCAGATTCCCTGCTCCGGCACGACGGCGATGGTTCGGTAGGCCGGATACCCTTTATTCTTCAGTCGGCTGACCAGGTCATCGGCATCCTGCGGATCTTTGAGGGAAGCAGCCTGAACCGTCAAGCCGCCGGGCTCGTTTTTGGCTTCGGCAGCAGGCGCTTTTTTGACGGCCGCACTCGCTGTCGATTTCTTTGTCTTTTTGTCACTGCCGGTTTTTGCCGGTTTTGAAGTCTTTTTCACGGCCGGCTCATCCGGTCGTTTTTTTACCACCTTTGGGGGCGGTTTTTCCGGCGCCGGCTTTGGCTTCTCGACCGGCTGACGGGCTTTGAGCTCGGGATGCTTCTGTGATTTTTTCAGTTCCTCGTAGAATTCAAGATCGGTTTTCGAATCGGTGGCCTTCGGATCGATCTTCACCCGGGCCATCTGCTGCTGCTGATCTTTGGCCTTCAAGGCGGCCAGCTCGGCATCGAGATTGCCGACATCAAAGCGGACCGGTGCCGTTCCCCGGCCGACCAGAACCCCCAGCACAAACATCCAGGCCGAAAATAGAAATAGTGCCAGATATTTGCCGAGACGGCTTCTGAGCACATCTCTGACGGACTTTTTGCCTCGCTTGTTAGCGCTTATTTTGGCCACCATCGGAATTCTGGTGTTACATTTTCTCCGGGGCGGACACCCCCAGAAGGGCCAACCCGTTTTGGATCACCTTGCGCACGGCTTCCACCATATACAGCCGGCCGCGGCTGAGCACAGGGTCATCGGTCAGCACCCGGTGTTTGTTGTAGTAGGTGTGAAATACCGAGGCGAGGTTCATCAGGAAAAAGGTAATGCGATGGGGCTCCAGGTTCTCGGCGCTGCTTTGCACCGCTTCGGGAAATCGCGACAGGGTCTTTAGCAGCAAAATTTCCTCCGGCTCGGTAAGCCGGGCCACGGCAGTCTCGTCATAGTCGATGTCGCCGATTCCGTTTTCGGCGGCCTTGCGGATCATGCTGCAAATCCGGGCATGCACGTACTGCACGTAGTAGACCGGATTGTCGTTGGATTTCTGCTTGGCCAGCTCCAGGTCAAAATCGAGCGGGCTCTCGTAGTGGCGTGAAAGAAAGATAAACCGGGCCGCATCCGTGCCGACCTCGCCGACAACATCTCTCAGGGTGACAAATTCACCGGCGCGGGTGGACATCGCCACCGGTTCGCCGCCCCGCAGCAGGTTGACCAGCTGAACCAGGATCACGTGAAACTGGTTGCGGCGATACCCGGATGCCTCCACGGCGGCTGTCACGCGCGGAATGTATCCGTGATGATCCGCCCCCCAGACATCGATCACCCGGTCGAAGCCACGGGAATACTTGTCCTGGTGATAGGCGATATCGGATGCGAAATAGGTGGTCAGACCGTTTTTGCGGACAACGACGCGGTCTTTTTCATCTCCAAACGCGCTGCTGCCGAACCACAGGGCCCCGTCGTGCTCGTATACGCTGCCGCGACGCTGAAAATCCTTGATGGTCTTGTCGACCCTTCCGGTGTCATACAGGCTTTGCTCGCTGAACCACACATCAAAGGTCACGCCGAAGTCGTTTAAATCGCTGCGGATGCCGTCGAGAATCTCATCGGCAGCCAGTCGCGCACAAAAGCCGATCGCGTCTTCTTGCTTTTCGTGCAGCAGCTGATCGCCCTTATCGTTTTTGATCCGCAGCGCCAGATCCCGAATATACGCTCCCTGGTAACAATCTTCGGGAAAATCGATTTTCCGGCCGCAAAGCTCCTGGTAGCGCAAAAATACGGACAACCCGAGGGTGCGGATCTGCCGGCCGGAGTCGTTGATATAATATTCTTTTTCGACCTGAAACCCGCAGTAGGCCAAAATGTTGCCCATACTGTCGCCCACCGCTGCCCCTCGCCCGTGGCCCACATGCAGCGGACCGGTGGGGTTGGCGCTGACAAACTCGACCTGTATGCTGCGGCCCTTGCCAAACGCCGATGCGCCGTAGCGCTCACCGGCCAGGTGGATCTGCTGCAAAACCGGCTGCCAGGCTTTCGGTTTTACAAAAAAATTGATGAAGCCGGGACCGGCGATCTCCGCCTTTTCCAACAGCCCGTCGCTGTCCTGCAGATTGTCGACGATGGCCGCTGCAATCTTGCGCGGGGGCATCTTCTGCAACGAGGCGGCCACCATGGCAAAATTGGTGGAAAGGTCGCCATGGGCATCCGCTTTCGGCTCTTCGATAGAAATCGGGGGCATCTCTGCCGAGGGCAGGCTGCCTCTGGCGCGGGCCCGCTCGGCAGCTTCCGCAACGAGCGTTTTGAACT
>JAHEIV010000432.1 GCA_024639205.1 Deltaproteobacteria bacterium
GATGCAGTGCGGCCGCAGCGCCACAGAGGTCGGTTATGCGGCGACATCGGCCGTGGTGACGGCCATCGTCTGGATCATTGTGGCCGATGGTCTGTTTGCGGTGATCACCAATGTGCTGGACATATGACGCCCGGCCGCAGAAAAGCGCAAAAGATAAACATCTCGACGGGCAGCCATGCGGCAGGTTTTTGGACACCGCTTTGATGGCCGTTGATTGACTGCAAACGACCGATACGGCGCAACCAGATCCCGGTATCCATCAGGGGAACCCTTGGTGCAACTGTATAAACAGGCCTGCGCTATAAATGAGTGAACAGAAAGCACATCTCACCGTCCGTAATCTCACCATGGCCTACGGTGACTTTGTGGTCATGCGGGAACTGAACTTCACCGTCAACCGGGGGGATGTATTCATCATCATGGGCGGCAGCGGATGCGGTAAGAGCACCCTGATGAAAATCATGATCGGCCTCAAATCCCCCGCCGTTGGTCAGGTTTTTTACGTTGACAAAAGCCTGTGGGAGATCGATCCTGCCGATCGGCAGCGGATCATGCAGCGATTCGGTATTCTCTACCAGAGCGGGGCGCTGTGGAGTTCCATGACGCTGGCCCAGAACGTCGGCTTGCCCCTGGAGCTTTACACGGGTCTGACGCCCGGTGATATCCGCGACGTGGTTTCCCTGAAGCTTTCCCTGGTGGGCCTGGCCGGCTTCGAGGCGTTCTATCCATCCGAGATCAGCGGCGGCATGCGCAAGCGCGCCGGTCTGGCGCGGGCCATGGCGCTGGACCCGGAAGTTTTGTTTTTCGACGAGCCGTCCGCCGGTCTGGATCCGGTCAGTGCCCGGCGTCTCGACGACCTGATCCTGGAGCTCCGGGAGAGCCTGGGCGCCACCGTTGTTGTGGTGACCCACGAACTGGCCAGCCTGTTTGCGATCGGCAACAACTCGGTCTTTTTAGATCCGGAGACGCGCACGATGATCGCAAGCGGCGATCCAAAGCAGTTGCTGGCGGAAAGCCCGGACCCCAAGGTGCGCAGTTTTCTAACCAGGGGAGAACAATAAGGCAGGTCCGAGCGTGAGAAACGATCACAGCGATAGCAGCACGGGTACCCGGCTTACAAACTCACAAACAGAAGCAATCGCTGCGGATTGCCTGGATCGACGGGGATGATCCTGCCGGGGCAGCCGCTGCGCAACCTTCAATACCCTGCTATTTCGGGTTCTATAGATTTGCATCTCAACTATTGACCAGACCGAGGGGAATGACAATGGCCAAGGAAGCCAACAAAACATTGATCGGAGTATTTGTCTTCGGAGCGATCCTGTTGACGGTGGTGGCGATACTGGTACTGGGCGGCGGTCAGCTCTTCCGGGAACAATTGCCGGCGGTGGCCTACTTCGACGGTTCGGTGAAGGGTTTAGGGGTGGGCGCCAAGGTCCAGATGAAGGGCGTTACCGTCGGTGAGGTTCAGAGTGTACGGCTGTTGTTTCATCCGAAAAACCTGACCTTTATCAACCGCGTGTTTATCATTGCCAACCCCCGTGTGGTGGGCAGTTTTTTTGACCCTGCGGACAAGGTGGAATCCGGGGGGTACCAAGGAGACCTGGAGCTTCTCATTGCCACTCTTATCAACAGGGGACTGCGTGCCAAACTGGATGTCGAGAGCTTCGTCACGGGCAAGCTGCTGGTGTCGCTCGATTTTTACCCGGAATCGCCGGTCCGGCTCCGCGGTCTCGAACCGGACATGATTGAACTGCCCACGGTTCAGACAGATTTCGAGAAAATCGCCAAAACCCTCGGACAGTTGCCCATGGAGGAAGTGGTATTTCAGGCCAAGGACACGCTTCAGGCAATCAATTCACTGGCGCGCTCGCCTGAGCTGCGAGAAGCCCTGCACGCGTTGAACCAGACGCTGCAGCACACCGAAACCGTGGCGGAAAGCCTGGACGAGCAGATTAAACCGCTGCTGGTCAGCCTGAATGCGACCGTGCGGGACTTCGGAAAACTTGTTCGTGCCATCGATACGCAGGTGGCTCCGGTGGCAGAGAGCATTACCGACACCGCCCGGGATGCCGGCCGGCTGGTGCAACAGTTCGAAGAACAGCTGCCCGGCGCGATGGATTCATTGAACGGGGCTCTGGTGCAGGCCGAAGAAACCCTGGAAGCCATAGAAGAGATGACCGAAGAGGATTCGATACTTCAAAACGAGGTCACCAATGCATTGAATGAAATCAGGCTGGCAGCACGGGCCATTCGCCAACTGGCGGACTACCTGGATAGACACCCGGAAGCCTTGCTGCAGGGCAAATCCACCGGGTCCGGAGGGTAATCACATGAGGGAAAATCCTGTTGTACTTCTGGTACTGTTGGTGACAGGTTTCGCAGCGGCCCTGCTGGCCGCCGGCTGTGTCGGAACGGGGCAGTCGCCGCCGTCCAGATTCTACATGCTCAGCAGCATCGAGCCGTTACCTGCCGACTCTGAAACCGCATCGGAATTCGGTGAAGCGGGCATTGGGCTGGGTCCATTTCGTTTTCCGGCATATGTGCAACGGCAGCGGATCGTCACCCGGATCAGCCCCAACGAGGTCCGATTGGCCGAGTTCGAACGCTGGGCCGAACCGCTGGAGAACAATTTCATCAACGTGCTGAAAGAAAATCTTTCGATATTGCTCAACACCGCTACAATCCTGGAACCGCCCTGGCCCAGGGACGCAAGCCTCGAATTCCAGGTGGTGGCCAGCATATCGCGTTTCGACGCCGAACCGGACAAGCAGGCCGTTTTGCGGGTGCGATGGGGGGTCATCCGGGTCAAAGACGACCGGGTGTTGAGGGTTGAAAAATCAGCCTACAGCGTCCCATTGAGCACCGGCGGATATGAAGAGATGGTTCAGGCCCAAAGCCGGACCGTTGCGGAATTCAGCCGGCAGATCGCTGCTGCGGTTCAAGAACTTTACCGTCTGGAGCACGGACAATAGGAGCGTCATGCCTGTTCGATTCTACAATAAAATCCTGCAGGAAACCTCCCATGGGAAATTTCTTTCCCTGTTGGTCACCATATTGCTTTATTTAGGAATCATTCCGCTGATCGACCGGTTCGTCCATGTAAAATTCCTGCTGGATATCTTGTTTTCGATGATATTGCTCAGCGCCATCTTTGCCGTCAGCCAGAAGAGGTATCAAACGATCATCGCCCTGGTGCTCGGCGTGCCGATGCTCGCTTTGCTCTGGGTGGACAAGTTTGTTTTGACCGATCGGCTGTGGATCGCCTCGCAGCTGATGGC
>JAHEIV010000433.1 GCA_024639205.1 Deltaproteobacteria bacterium
ATCGGGCAAATCCACTCTGGCCTTTGACATTCTTTTTGCAGAAGGCCAGCGCAGATATCTGGAAAGCCTGGCCCCCTACGTCCGTCAATATATGAAAATCCTGGAACGGCCGGACGTCGATCTGGTCACGGGTCTGGCGCCGACGGTGGCCATCGAACAGCGCATCAGTCATTCCAGCCGAAGATCCACCGTGGCGACCCTTACCGAAATTTATCATTTCCTCAGGCTGTTATTCAGCAAACTGGGCACCCAACATTGTACGGGATGCGGACGCCGGCTGACCGCCCAGACCCGGGCAACCATCGTCAAACAGATCCGCAAACGCTATTCGAAAAAAGCAGCCACCCTGCTGGCAACCAAGATTTTCGGACGCAAAGGATTTCATAAGGAAGTACTTGCCCGGGCGTTGAAAAAAGGATTTAAGAAAGCCCGC
Organism: Deltaproteobacteria bacterium; assembly: GCA_024639205.1. Classification (GTDB taxonomy): domain Bacteria; phylum Desulfobacterota; class Desulfobacteria; order Desulfobacterales; family SG8-13; genus SG8-13. The sequence continues at coordinate 434 of JAHEIV010000433.1, forward strand.
ATCGACGGTAAAATGGTTGCGCTTAAAGAAGGCATGGCCCTCAGCCGTTACCACGAGCATACGATCGAGCTGGTCATCGGGCGTCTTCCATCAAAAAATCTCGATCAGCTGATCGCTAAGGCCCTCAAGGAGGGTAACGGCAGCCTCATCCTCATCGATCTCCGCGGCAACGAAGAAGTTTTCAGCCTTTCCGGCATCTGCCCGACCTGCGGTATCGGTTTGGAGCAGCTGGATCCTCGCCTGTTCTCTTTTAACAGCAAACAGGGCGCCTGCACCCATTGCGGCGGATTAGGCCTAACCGGCGACACGGAAGCCGAAGATGAAGACCCCGTCGAAACCACGGTTTGCGATGATTGCGGCGGCAGTCGCCTCAAACCCCAAGCCTTGGCGGTAAAGGTCGGTGGGCATTCCATCTGGGACCTGGTGCAGCAGCCGGCACGCGATATATTTGCGGTCATCAAAAAATTCAAATTCAGCGCAAAGCAAAAACCCGTGGCCGAACCGGTTGTTGCCGAAATATTGAGCCGTCTGTCTTTGTTGAATCAGCTGGGTCTGTCTTACCTTTCTCTGGCACGCAGCGGCGATACGCTGTCCGGCGGAGAGGCCCAGCGGGTTCGCCTTGCGGCCCAGCTGGGTTCCAATCTTACCGGCGTTTGCTATATTCTCGACGAACCCACCATCGGGCTGCACGCCCGCGATAACCGCATCCTGATCGATGCCTTGCAAACCCTGCGGGATCGCGGCAACAGCATTCTGGTTGTCGAGCATGATGAGGAAACCATTCGCGCAGCAGACACCATCATCGACCTGGGGCCCGGCGCCGGCCAGGACGGTGGCCGTGTCGTCGCCACCGGAACACTGGCGAATCTGAAAAAAGTCAAATCTTCGATTACCGGCGCACTGCTTGACGGGCAGCCCAGAAAAATTGTATCTCAACCCAGATCCTGCGAGAATACCCAGCGCGTTAGCATTCAGGGTGCAACCACCAATAACCTAAAAAACATCCGTGTGGATTTTCCCCTGGGCCGCTTGATTTGTGTTACCGGTGTTTCGGGCTCGGGGAAATCTTCCTTGCTGAAGGAAACCCTGTATAAGGGATTGCGCAACCGGCTGTTGAAAAAGCGATATCCGGCCGGGGCCTGTAAGGACATTAAAGGCTGGCGTCATCTTGAGCGGGTCTTGGAAGTCGATCACAGCCCCATCGGCCGCACACCGCGTTCGGTTCCGGCATCGTACGTCGGCTTTTTAGCCGACATCCGCAAATTGTTTTCCATGACGCCGGCTGCCAGAGCCAGAGGCTATAAACCCGGCCGCTTTTCATTCAATGTGGCCGAGGGCCGCTGCGATGCCTGCAAAGGCCAGGGACGACCCAGAGTCGAGATGAGCTTTTTGCCGGATGTCTACGTTCCCTGCGACGTTTGCCGGGGCAAACGCTACAACAAAGAAACCCGGGCGGTTCAGTACAAAGGAAAGAATATCGCCGATGTTCTGGAAATGACATTTGCGGAGGCCGTGCGTTTTTTTTCAGCCGTGCCGGTTATCCGGCGCGCCGTGCAATTTGTCTGTGATGTCGGGCTGGGATATCTATGTCTGGGACAACCCAGCCCCACCCTGTCAGGTGGTGAGGCCCAGCGCATTAAACTTGCAAAGCAGCTTGTGAAACGAACAAACGGTCATACCCTGTATGTTTTGGATGAGCCCACCACCGGATTGCACCTGGCCGACATTCAGCGACTGATCAGCGTTCTCCAGGCACTGGTGGATGAAGGCAATACCGTGGCGATTATTGAACACAACATGGAAATTATCAAGGAAGCCGATTATATCATCGATCTGGGCCCCGAAGGCGGAGATGACGGCGGTCGCGTGGTGGCGACCGGGTCTCCGCAGGCGCTGTTAAAGCATACCGCCAGGTCCCATACCGCCAGGTGTTTTAAGCGGTACCTTAAAGGTTCATAGGTTCTGCGTTCAGGGTTCAGAGGTTAGGTCTCTATACATAGGACTGAGTGCTGAGGACTGAGGTATATCGAAACAGAAAAGAGCAAAAATGGCCCCGTGCCAGCTCATGACCGAAAAGGATCATGGTCCCAGGAGGACGATTCATGGCGGAAAACGACACGTCATGTGAAATGATCGCTCAGAAGAAAGGCTTTTTTGCTCAGTTCTCAGTCCTCAGCACTCATTACTTATCTATTGACTGTGAACCCTGAACCTCTGAACCAAATGGAGGAAAATAACGACTATGAGAGCACTGACCCTGGCTGTGGTGCAGTTCACCCCCGAATTCGGAGAGAAGCAAAAAAATTTTTCCCGCATGCGGGAACTGGTCGAAGATGTGAGCGCAGATATCATTGTGTTTCCGGAGCTTTGCACCACCGGATATTTCTTTCAGTCCCGCGCAGAGGTCGCCAAAGCGGCTGAACCCGTCGACGGACCCGGCGGCGAATTCTTCCGGGACATGGCCCGGGATAAAAATGCGGTGTTGGTGGCCGGTTTCGCCGAGCGCCATCAAAAGAACCTTTATAACGCTTGTCTGATCGTAGTTCCGGAAGAGAAAAATCCATATGTTTATCGCAAAACGCACCTCTTTTATAAGGAAAAGGATTGCTTTGACCCGGGAGACACCGGATTTTTTGTCGTTGAGGACAAAAAACGGGATGTCCGTATCGGGCCGATGGTCTGCTACGACTGGCGGTTTCCGGAATCGGCCCGGGTGCTGACCCTGCTGGGTGCAGACCTGATCGTCTGCCCGGCCAATTTGGTTACCGAGGCCTGGCGCCGGGTAATGCCCGCCCGTGCGATCGAAAACAATGTCTATCTGGCAGTGGCCAATCGGGCCGGTCT
>JAHEIV010000434.1 GCA_024639205.1 Deltaproteobacteria bacterium
TTTCGAGCGGCACAGAACCGATCTTCATGAGGGATTCGCATAACAAAACAAGCAGTTGTGATAACACGGGTGATCCCGGTACGACCCGATATCCGAAGAAACCCTGCATCCGCACCCCTGCCCAAGGCGCTGACCGGCGTCTTTGCGAAGCGGCAGGTTACCGCCGTAGACGGCCATCAGCAGATCGTTTGGAATACACGAACTTTGTCCGATCGTCGATTCGGGCGGCAGCGAATCGAACAGTTTTTTTTCGCAGCACAGCAGCAGCTGGATATTTTTTCTCCGCAGCCGGTCTTCCATTTGGCACAGGATCTCGATCTTCCGATCCGCTCGCGGATCTTCGAATTGCATACCGGGCCGCTGCGCAATCCTGCTGCGTACCTTAGCATATAAATCGACAAAACTGGTGATACAACGCTTGATGCCGGCCTGTGCAGCGATCTCCGAAATTTTGTCGAAATGGGCCAGGTTGTTCTGAAGGTCGCCATTTTCCGGTCTGAAAAAACAGATCGGATCAAACCGCCAGTGAATTATCTGCGGGTCGAACCGGCGGCTCAGGTCTTGCAGCTGCCGAAGCCGAGCCGCCAGGGGAGGTACCCGCGGCTCGAGCAGGGGGACTTCCGAGTTCAGGGTGAAATTAAAAAACAGATTGAAACCGTCCTGGAGCAGTTTCTCGCCGTCCCCGGACTTCAAAAAGGGGCCGAAATCTTTGGACCAGAACACGATGGTGTGAACTTTGTCCGGGGTGGCCGGAACCACGGACACTTTCCGGTTGTAGGGATTGGGCACTTCAAAAGTTCCGCGTGCGATCCGATCCATGAACCAAGCCAGGTAAAAGGCGGGAATGTCGGTTCTTCTGGAGGCGGAAATGACGATTTTCGTTTCATCGGCCATGGCGACCATTGCTTACCAGGATGCCGGTCTCAGCAATAGTGGTTCCGGGTGCAGGGCAGGGCGCAAGACTGCGGTTTGCGAAAACGCGTCGCATACGCGTATACACGCCAGGTTGTCTCCAGGATCGGGGATTGAAGAGCCCCCGATTCTGTAATGCCGACCCGCAGTGCAGCGCTGGGCCCTTGGATGCATCTCTGAGATGGGTTCTATCCCTTTTTCAGATCCTTCAAAGCGATCAGTTTGCCGCCCTTTTTGGGGGGCGGCGGCGTTGATTCCCCGTTTTGTTCCGGCTCCTGCGGCTGCTCCGGCGCTTCCACCTTTTCCAGACGCATCCGTTTGCTGTTCATGGTGAATTCCGTGCCGTCGATGTATTCATCGCGCAGAATCCAGGTGACCACCTGCAGTGGGACCTGCAGCAGCAGCAGTCGTACGTGATACCAGTTCGGCTTCTCGTCGGGCGCGATCCCCTCGATTCTGGCAAAGCTCAGCGGCTGATCTTCCATGTAGATGAGCACTATTTCATTTTCCGCCGTCATTGTTTCCTATTCCTTCCTGTTTCATTCCTGCCGAGAAAACGGTATGACACATTCGAGGTTCGGATCGAGTCATGGAAATTTGATGGTTTTAGTATCCACCCCTTATTCTAAACAGTCAGCGATGCTATTGGATTATTGCCGGTATATACAGTCAGTGGATCGGTTAATTTGTTTTCGCAGCTGATTTGCACCAGCCAATCGGGGGTATGGCATGGATGGATCATTCTGTAAACCCGAATGTCAGTCCGCCGCCTCGTCTTACATGCATGATCGTGCGCTTACTGTCTGCATGTTTGATGCATGGTTCACCGCCGGGGTGTCAAGAAACGGTGGTTGCCGAAACATCTGAGTTTGACATTCGTCGTCGATATTTCGTATAATATTGATACGATAAACAAACCGGTGACCGAAAGGAAATCATCGTTAAAATGCACCCCAAACGGTTTTGCCTCGCCTTGATGGCCATTGTGTTTATTTTCTGCAGCGCTGCAACGCTTCTGGCCCAGGAGGATGCGGATCCAACGGATGCCGTCCCCACCGCCGACGGGCCGGAGTCGACCGGACTAGTAGAGATAGACCGCCCGGAAAATGCGGACACCGATCCGAGAGCAATCCTGCCACCGGGGCAAAGCGGGCAAGGCGTCCAGATTCAGGATGCGGATTACTGGTTTGACCGGGGTGTACTGCTGTCGGTATACGGGAACGAAAAGTCCGCCGTGGATGCCTTCCAAAAGGCTGTCCAACTCGCACCGGAATGGAGCAGCCCCTATTTTCAGATGGGCGTCGCCTACGGTGAAAACGGTCAGTACGTCGAAGCCTTGGATGCCATCAACAGGGCCATCGAGTTGGAAGCCAACAAGGCGGCTTATTACTATGGTAGAGGAAGAATTCACCTGCTGGCCGGTTACCCCCTCAAAGCCCTGGCCGACCTGCAAAAGGCAGCCGATTTAGGCGACCGGGACGCGCAACGGTATCTGCACAAACAGGCACCCTGATTGACTACTGTGCTGCTGCCACGGCCCGAATCGGCGCAAAGGCTCCCAATATCTGCCGGACCTCCTTCGGGTTGCGTTTCGTCCGGATCCCCCGAAATAGATGTCGCCGGCGCCCGCCAGTTCATCGTGACAGACCCGGCATGCAATAGATTACGACTAATGTCGTATTTTGCAGAACGTCAAAATTTGTTACAATACAGGGTCATTAAAAATAACGGATGGTCATCTGCGGCCGACATCGATCTGCTTGATGAAATACAAAATTAAAAAAATACTGTTCTCCAACTGGTTTGCCTGCGCGTTGCTGTCGCTGCTGGTGCTTGCCGGGATGTTGCTGAATTTTTACCCCATGCAGTTCGTGGAATGGCAATTTTATGATTTTCTGACCGGACTGCGACAACGAAAGCAAGCCAGCCCGGTGGTCATCGTCCAGATCGATGAGAAGAGCATCAATGAAATCGGCGATTGGCCCTGGCCCCGATCGGTCCTTGCCGAGGGGATCAAACGAATATCCGAACACAACCCGCGGGTGATGGGCATACACCTGTTGTTTCCGGGTCCACAGCTCAATCCGGGTGTGACACAGGTTCGGCGAGTCAGAACGTCGCTGAAAAAGGATCCGCTCTTGAAAAAGCGGAAAAAAAGCCGGTATAGAATCGACCGGATGCTCGCCAAGGCCGAAAAGGAAATGAACGACGACGGCCGGCTGATAGACTCGGTAAATCACGCCAAGAACGTTGTACTGCCGATCCGGTTTTTCCTGAATACAAACGGCCGTTCGCCCAATCCCGGCGCCGCCCCGGATTGGCTCGAACGACATTCCATGCTCCCCGCTAATTTCTCGCCATGGC